>JAJRXH010000220.1 GCA_024276395.1 archaeon | reverse complement strand
GTTCAAGGTCGTGTCATCACGTTAATCGCTTCGTGAGGACCTCTCCCCGTGATGCGAGGATAAAACACGAGGTCTCGTGGGATTACCCCTGGTCACGGGTGTTTTTCATTTTTTTTCTTTCCAAGTAAAGGTTCTTGTGAATCTTTATTATGTTACATTACTATATTAGTCCACTTCAAAGACCAGTATTTGTTCACGAAGAAATACAAACTATGAGGGGGAGATCTTGATGAAATCAAGATCATTTTCATTATTTGATGCAAATTTCAGCAGTTATGATCTTATTAGGCAATTTTCTGAGGTCACAGGCCTTCATTTTAAGAAGGTGGAATTCATCTCCCGCTGCGGCGGCAATGTATTCTTTTATAAGTACTTCTTTATCTATGATTATGGTAATATGTTCAGGATGTCCTATTGGTGGAATGCCACCTGGTGGAAATCCGGTCGCTGTTTTACTTTCTAGATAGTCAAGATGTCGTGGTATTTTTTTCCATTTCAATAGCTTTTGGACTTTTGGAAGGTCAAGCTTACATTTTCGTGGAAGAACGCACGCTATGATGGTGTTGTTTTCACCTTTCAAGAGAATTGTTTTTACGATGTTGTCGCTCGGTAAATTGGCTGCTAGGGCAACTTGCGCTAAAGTTCGAATGGGAGCTGGTTGTCGCTTAATCTCAGCGTCAAGATGGTATGACTGGATGAACTTTTTTATTTGTTGCGTTCCCATTTTAGGTATCACCAATGACCAACGATGACTAAGGTTTTTTGTTAATTGTGATAAGACTGTTGGATTTAAGAGAGTATGGTACAACACACGTTGACATTAGTCGTGATGGTTGCCTTTAAAAAATATCATCACGTACGGTAAGTTGTAACTTATCTTTTGAAGAAGATGGAGTTGATGAAAGAAATGTGGCGTGGGCCTGCTTATCCATATCCAATGTATCATCGTCCCTATTCTCGTGAAAGGTTCATTTTTTATTTGTTAGTTGGCTTGATGATAGCCTTATTTGCTTCGTTCGTTGCCAGTGCATTTGATGCCTTAGGGATCCCATGGTGGGGCGTGATCATTCTAGTGATCTTGTCTTTTGCTGGCAGCACCGTTAACATCCCGTTATTTATCATTGAAAGTATCGAGAAAATACGGGAAGCAAGGACAGTAACCTTCTTCTGGATGACTTATTATATTCCTCCAGCTTATAGAAAACAAGAAACTCTCATTGCGATTAATGTTGGGGGCGCGGTTGTTCCAATCATTGCTTCTTTCTATCTTATCATTTTGAATATAGAATATCTCTTGTGGTTCGTGTTGGCAATCTTCATTGTTGCGACCCTAACTTATCCTATAGCCCAACCGGTACCTGGGTTAGGAATCACGATGCCTTTTTTCATTCCTCCTTTCATTGCTGCCTTGACTGCTATCTTTTTAGCGTTCTTTGCTGCTCCATCTAGCTTGCTACTCCTTCCAGCAATGGCTTATGTTGGAGGATCAATGGGGACATTAATTGGAGCAGATTTGCTCCATCTTCCTGACATTCCTAAACTTGGCGCACCAGTTGCTTCAATTGGTGGTGCTGGAACATGGGATGGTATTTTTCTATCAGGATTAGTAGCAACACTCTTGGTTCCAGTTTAAATTACATTTCTTCTTTCTTTTTCTCGTTACAAAAGATGCATCCGTGAATGTAGATCCATCATTCTGGATTCGTGTTAGATTTGGGATGATTCTTCTCTATTGCATTGTGCCGAACCGTAAGCGTTGTAAACTAACATATATCAATATTTTTTCTTTGCACTCTCATGGAGTTAAATGATGGAGGCTGAGGTCCGATGCAATCAATTCTTGAAACAACGGCAGAAGCCATTTCTCAAGAGGCAGAGATTGGAAGTAATGACGATTTAACATTGCTAGATAAACAACAATGGATGAATTTGTCTGAAGAAAGGAAGCGCGAGTTAATGCTGAAAAAAGTCAAGCAAGTTCTAGATTCAACGAACGTGGCTTACATTGCTACTGCAGGCTCTTGGCAACCTTCTGTTAATTCAGTATTTTACATTTATGATGTAGACGAGAAGAACAAGAGTTTCGTGTTGTATGGTTTCACGCTGCTAGCTGGTGAAAAAGGATATCAGATGTGGGTCAATTCTAACGTGACCGTGCAGGTGAATGCACGCGACGCGGGTCAAAAAGTAAAGAATGGTAAAATTGAAAAGATTGAGTCGCTCCAAATAAAAGGAAAGGTAGAATTTTTGAAAGAAAAATCTGAGATTCAAAAAATTCGGCAACGTTTTAATGAGGCAACTGAAGGCTTATTTGAATCTTTGTTCGATCTGCCCATTGCTCGGTGGTGGAAGATTACCCCAACTCAAGTAAAGTACACTAATTGGTTTTCAGCCGCTACCTTTTATTTTCTTGAATATCGTGAGAATCAATCTAGATATTTTGGCAACATGCTTAACTCACTGAAGAAAACATTGTTATATTGGTTCTTATTGGTAAGGGTGCCGTTTTTTACGGCCACTGTCATACCGATTCTTCTTGGTACGGCAGTCGCTGCTTATCATCTCTCTGTTATTGGGGAATCTATTGATTGGAAATTGTTTACTCTCACGATAGTTGCTGGTATTTTTATCCATGCTGGAGTAAACGTGATAAATGACTATTTTGATCATATATCGCGTGGTGATGACATCAACCAGTATGCAACACCAGTGAATGGTGGATCACGGGTAATTCAAGCTGGGCTGGTATCTTCTCACAAGGTAGCAACGATCGGCGTTTCCTTCTTGTTAATCGGAGCTGCTCTTGGACTTTACATTAATTCTCAAGTGAATGGATTGGGTCTTCCACTCTTAATTGCTCTTGGAATGTTTCTGGGATTCTTTTATACAGCGCCACCATTCAAGTTAGCACACCGTGGTTTTGGAGAAGTGGCTGTGGCTCTTGGTTTTTCACTGTACATGTATGCGGCTTATTACATTCAGACGAGGATGTTTAGCGTTGAAATGTTGATAGCTTCTCTCCCTCTGGCATTGCTCATCATGTTGGTACTGTTCATCAATGAATTCGGTGATTATGATGCTGATGCCAAGGTAGGAAAAAGGACATGGGTTGTTCGTCTGGGAAAGGAAAAATCTTTCCAGACATACCAAGTTTTACTTGTTTTGACGTATCTTCTTGTATGGTCGGTAGCTTTGTTCAATTTATGGGCATTAATTGCTTATTTATCGTTACCTTTGGCCATCAAAGCACTAAAGCATGCCAGAGAACATTATCAAGATCCATTTCAATTACTACCAGCGAATTTTGGAACCATCTTTACTCACTTAACTTGTGGTCTACTCCTTACCTTGGCATACATCATCCAAATATTTATTCCAGTATCTCCTTTTCAATTGATTGGATTGGTATGATGAAAGTCGCACGCTGAATTTTAAGTTCCGACTTTTCTCTCTTTTTTCTCTTCAGTTTTTCTGATCAGCCCGAGGTTTCTGTCACGCGTGGGTTCAAGGTCGTGTCATCACGTTAATCGCTTCGTTAGGACCTCTCCCCGTGATGCGAGGATAACACACGAGGTCTCGTGGGATTACCCCTGGTCACGAGAGCTTTTCCACAAAGTAATAACCACCATCCCATCTTCTTTTATTAGGCAATTTAAGGCATTTCACGAACATTTCCATCAAAAAACCCCCAACCCTTTAGAATGAAAGGATGTCAGTTCGAG
>JAJRXH010000219.1 GCA_024276395.1 archaeon | reverse complement strand
TGGTCTGGTAAGAATTCGTGCCAATCGTGCAATGCGAAAGAATTGTTCGTCCTCATTTTTTGGAGAAATCGTGAATTCAATTGAAATCTTTATCCAGCCTGCTTCAGGTACTACTTCCCTTGTTAATTCTTTGGATGGATTGTCTAAAGTCCTCCTTGCCTCGTTTTGAAGCCTATTTAGGAGAAATTTTGAGTAAAACCCCTGAATCCCTCCAGCTGCATTACGATTAGGGTCAATGGGATCAATTATGATGCAAACATCCCTTGGGAATTTTTCTTTTAGGGCATCAAGGGAAGTATAGTGCTTCTCTATATCTAAGTAATAGTTTCTTAACGAGTTTTGAGCTAATATTTGGAGGCAGTTTGCGAATCCCTGGTGATGAAGAATGAGAAGTTCAGCGAGAAAGCCAGTTATTCCTCCAGCACCATAACATTTTTTTAGTTTTAACCAATATTTGAAAATCCTTGCAGAGGATTTTAAAGATGGTGTTAGTTTTTTGTTGAGATACCACGTATGAAAGGGTGTTCTTGCCATTCCACCGATTGTTAAAGCGCTTGAAAGTTCATTAGGACTGGCGATGTAAATGATACCGACAAGATCGACTTCGAACCTCATATTTTGTTCCCAAATGGTAAAAAATATGTATGGATTTTCTGAATATTTCCAAATTATTGATACAGATAGCTTTTGTTCAATGATAGTAGCTAATTTTCTTAAATAAAGCTCAATTTCTTCTTTTGATTGAGCCTTGAACCGTAAAAACAGATCAATATCGGTATCTCCACGTAGATGCGTGCCTCTAGAACTGGACCCAACATGTATCACGTCAATTAGAGGAATTGGGTTAGTCTTGGCACTCTCCAAGCAGGCATTAGAAATGATGTTCACTAAATTATTGATTGCATTGTTTTCTTGCTCAGTAGGTGTTATTTTTTCCAAAATCTCTGAGAGGATGTTCCTCATTCTCAAAGGCTCATGCTTGAGCAGATTCTCGGTCTTGTTGTTCATGAGTGACTCATCTACCAAAATAATACGTAATTGTCAGTGGATGGGTGTCATATCGGTATCATTAGTCCATCTAATTTTGAGGTTACTCTCTCTCCATGTACTTATAACACCCGTGATGGTTCTTAATATAGGTGATGTGGTTCAATGACTAGCGTGAGTTTGCTTCGTAACATTGAGAGCAGGTTGTATCAGCAGACTATTTATTCAGAGGCAGTAAAACAAAACACACTAGTTGTTCTGCCAACTGGATTAGGTAAGACAGTCATCATTGCCTATTTAATTGCACACTACTTGAAGAGAACGGATGATGGACTCTTGCTAGTAAGTACTCCGACAAAACCTTTAGTACACCAAACCGTTAATCGTCTACAAGAATTCATTGCTGTTCCAGCGGAGATAATCGTGGGAGTCTCTGGCTCTATTTCTCCAGAAAAGAGAAAGAAAATTTATGAAAATGTCCGTGTTGTCGTGGGTACTCCTCAAACACTGAATAATGATCTTTTAGCCAATAGAATTAATCCTCGTATCGTGTGGTTCGTGGCATTGGATGAAGCACATCGTGCTACTGGGAATTATGCCTACGTGGGCATCGTGCAGCAACTTCCTGAAAGCGTTCACATAGTAGGGTTCACAGCAACGCCCGGAAATACCAAGGAACAGGTACTGGAGGTCATTCAGAACATCCGTGCTGAACACATCATCGTGAAGGATGAGTCAGATCCAGATGTGCGGCCTTATGTCACGATTCACAAGCCGGAAAGGATATACATTGATCTGCCGTCAGAATATCAACAAGCTTTGAAGATCTTGGAACGGTATCGGAAAGATCTTTTTAGGCAGATAGAAAAGATTATGGAAGAGCATGAACTCGATGATCAACTGATAAAAGACATTCTGCGGCAAAACTCCAGCAGTAGACGCTCTGCATTAGAACTGCATCATCAAGTCATTCAGAATATGAAAGAATACCCAGAATGGGGTAATCTCCTCACGAGCACGGCAAATCTGATTAGAGTTACGCATTTACAGGATCTGATCGAGACACAAGGGTTACCACAAGCTCGAGTTTGGCTATATGCTCAGCAAAAGAAGAGTAAATCAAAAGCCTTGCAAGAATTTTTTGATCATCCCGAAATTATCAAGCTTGTTCGCATTCTTGAAGATCAAGCGACTCCACATCCAAAACTACAACGCTTGAAGAAATTAATTGCTGAACACTTGATTCCTTCAGAATCTAAGATCATCATATTTAGCAATTATAGAGACACCGTGGAATTTTTACATCAGGAATTAGTAAAGCAAGGCTATAATGTTGCCAAATTTATGGGTCAGGCTGCAAGAAATGAACAAAAGGGAATGTCTCAAAAGGAGCAGGTTGCCATTCTTGAAGAATTTCAAATGGGTTCAGTTGATATGCTGATTTCCACGAGCGTGGGAGAAGAAGGCTTGGATGTAGGTAATTGTGACTTGGTTGTTTTTTATGACTCGGTTCCATCCGTGATCCGTTCCATTCAAAGAACTGGACGTGGAAGAAAAAGGAAATCCCGAGTTGTCCACTTAATAGCAAAAGGAACGAGAGATGTTGGCATGTATTATTCAACGAAGAATAAAGGAAAGAAAATCAAGTTATTCTTGAAGGTAGATCTTCCTAGAATCTTAAAATCAAGGAAACGAGAAACAAACACGCGAGATCTTCATCAATGGTTCGAATCATCAGATGCAAATCATCAAACATTCAAGGATAGTGATGAGTCTGGAGGTAGTGTCATTAACCAGTCAAATCGACGAATGACTTCACGTGATCCGATTTTTCGGCAACAAGCTCCTTCAGTCATCACCAGTTCATCTAAAATCAATTTTGAAAATCTTGAGGGAGCAATGAATGAGACATTCCCTTCATCCTCTCCAAGAGAAGATACTACATCAGCATCGAGAAATTCTCGGCCCAAGATTGATGCAAGGGTTCCCATGGAGGACGAAAGCCTGGGTTTACCCTCTCCTGGTGGCAACTTGAAGATAATAATTGATGCACGTGAGAGTGCTTCAATGGTACCAAGATTATTAAAGAGACGTGGAATCGATATCAAAATGCAGAATCTTGAAGTTGGCGACTATTTAATTCCACCGTCCGTGTTGGTAGAAAGGAAGAGTTATGGGGATTTTGCGGCTTCCATTTATGATGGACGTCTTTTTTCTCAGGCTGTCGAGCTGGTTAATCAAGAGGAAATTGATCATTGTTTCTTGATCATCGAAAGCGAACGAAAAATGGGAGCTAGCTTGCGAATGGAAGCAGAACATGGGGCTATTCTCTCTTTATTGCTTGATTTTGACATTCACGTGATCTTTAGTCATACTCCAGCAGAAACGGTTGATTATCTCATTGCTCTTGCAAGAAGATTTCAAGAAGTTCGACGTGGAAAAGTGAAGGTTCCAGTTCGTTCCACGGCAGCATTAACGCTGCGAGAAATAAGAGAGTTAATGTTATTGCAGATTTCTGGAATAAATAAAACAAAGGCTAGAAAAATTTTAGATCATTTTCAAACGTTAGAAGGTGTGTTTAGGGCATCAAGGGAAGATCTAGAACAAGTAGAGGGTATTGGAAAAATATTGGCAGATAGAATCTATCAAGTTTTGCACGGTAAGGAAAATTAGGATCGGTTGTTATTTTTGTTCATGCATCAAGGGTTGTTCATGATACTTCTAAAAAAGTGATTCAACGATCATCAGAATGATTTTTCAAGATTTGCTAGTATTTTTTCTGCATAAGGGTTTGTACGTAGAGCTATGCCAGTTAAATGTTAAATCGTGATTGGTTTGTCTTCCTTGAAAAATTGGATGAGTTCGTCGATGGATTCTCGATATGTATTGAGCTTGTTGTAAAACAACAAGTCCACGTATTCGAGAAAGTTTCGTGTTTTGTCAACATACCAGTTTGATAAGTAAGGATCCATCACGAAGCCACGTTTTGCACAAAATTGCATGATTTCAGTCAGACTGGGAAGTGGTCTCACGTCAAGTTCTGAGAAGGGAATCCCCAAGGCGACTTCCTGGATGATCATAGGGTAGATGTGATCATTGATTTCTATCATCTGAATGGCGATGATTTCCATTGGTTTGACACGATAACTTTTTTCTAGGTTGATGTTAAACTCTTGGTCTCCAACAATCTCTAAAAATGCTCTTGTCGAGACAATGTGGGTGACTATTTGGACAAGACTATTGCGATGGTAGGGTTTTATTACTACCATTGGAAAATGTTTACTTTGCTGTAATTCTACTTTCCAAGCGAATAAAATACTTTGTCCGCCATGGAACAGTAAACTTTTGGGAGCTCTAGGCTTGATAATTCGTTCGTTAATCTTTGTCACACTTTTTTTATCTAATGGATGGTTCTTAGAGTACTTAACGAATAGCATTGCCAGTCGAATTATTTTTTGGAGTTCTGGAATGCTTACTCGGTCTTGGAACTCTGGTAAAACCTTGACCATTGTATCAACCATCAAGCGTTCTGATTTTTCACTGGTTCAAGACTTTGAAAAAGGTTTCGTTTTTTCGTATTAAAGATGGATGGCTCGTCAAAAGGGTCAAAAGTATCGACATTCTCTACTGGAATGGGTTTCACAATTCGTCCAGTCTTTCCATGGATGCTATAGGGCATTCTTAGCAATCGATTTACGTCAATTGAAACCTTGGTATCTAATCTTGGAAAACGAACTCTAAGAATGTTTTCGTACACTTTTAGTATTTTGATATTTTGTCTTTTTCCACGTGTTGGGAGTTTTAGCAGTAGATAGGGGCTCATATCAGTTGTTCTCTCATCAATTATCGATTTCACGTGTTCTTTTGAGAATCCTACCATTAATAGTTCTTCTTCAGAGGCTTCTAGCAGATAAGAAGCGATGATTACTCGATAGATTCGCTGCTTGAGTGGTTCCGGAAGATCTCCCCGTTCTTGAATTCGTGCATCTTCCGTCTCACCTCTAATGATGCTTAAATATTCCACGATGCTGGCTCTTTGTTCGTCTGTGAGCGTGAAAGCATCATCATCGAAAATCCAGCAATGAACTCCTCTCCTTCCACTAAAGAACCATACTCTTTTTTCAAATCCAAAATCAACATTTAGCGTTTCATCAATGAATTTTATGGCAGTGGGAATTAATTTCCAACAAGAATGACACATGTTTTTGGTTCCCTTACAGGAACAATTCCTCACGCTATCATAGACATCTAAATCAATGTCAATGATGAATTCGCGACCTTTCCAAGTTAAGGTATGGATGGGATTTTCCCAACTAGGTGATGGCTCAAAGACAGCTCCAATATATACACCAAGTGGAGTATTTTCTATTAAAAACGTTCTTAAATCTTCTGGATCCTTGAAAGAAAGATTTCGAGTGAATTTTCCATTTAACAATTCAAATCCGAATTCTCTATTACTAAAAGTACTGGGATTGATATACTTTAGTACTTCTTGGATCTGAAATTGCTTTTCATAATATACTTTTAATCTTTCTTGTAAGAATTGCATCTGTTCCGTTAATTGGTGTTTTTTCATCATCGTTTACTCATCATCTTCCTTTTTTTCGCTACTAATGGCATTTCGGTGGAGACGAACCCACATAAGTGGGTGGTGGATGCCTTTTGGGGGACGTTGATTACTGTGAGTAAACGTAAAGGCTAGCGAGCACGCCTTTTTTGGTTGATCGTGGGTAACTAATCGTAGGATTTCCTCTAGTTGTTTTTCGGATAATTCTGGATAGGTGGTTCGGAGAAATTCAGTCACTAAATCGGCTCGTAGTGAGGTGAATAGACAAAAATAAGATGCAATGGCCGTGCTACACTTGGGAACTTCATAGTCCTTTCTTCCTCCTTCTAAACCATAGAGATGTCGGATTTGATAACCAGCAAATTTGAGAAATTGTTCCTTGGTGATGTTTACATTATCGATGGCACTATTATACCAAAAGTCGAGTTGTGTTTCAAGGTCCATTCCCATTCTTTTTAGAAATGCACCGAATTGCACTCGATAAGCGTGGGGAAGTCTTCCAGTTTTCAAGAGACGTTCATATAGATATCTCATGCAAGGAGGGTAGGTATCCACATCCAAGTAAGCATCTTTCTCGATGGTAAAATGAAAGGTTTCTTGTTCCCATTCCATTATTTGGGAATGTCCTTCTAGTTCTTTGATGATCTTTCTTACAGCATCATCGACTACTGGGTTAACTCCGATTAACCGCTTCGCATCTTCAATTGCACTTTTTAATCGATCTTCAAACAACTTTTTGATGGATTTCACGATGGATAGTTCATCAGTAATGAGCCACCCCTTGTAAAGAAGAAATCCCTTTCTTTGAGAGACCATCCAGGGAATCTGGGTGAAATGAATGGCAATGAGATCATTTCTCGTGCTTTTTTTATTCGTCCGTCTTGATGATCTTATTCTAAATCTATAGTCCTCTAAAATGCTATATATCTCTGGAAATGATCTTCTCAGTTCATAATAGTTTCTTACTCGATTTGGATCCGTTACCGCCCTTATCATGCTTTCTCTTTCTCGATTTTTTGCCAAATCCCGATAACAATGCTCAAACAAGTCACCTTCCGTTTCAATGAGCCATCCACTTATCTTGCCATGTGAGGCTGCAGCTAATCTTAGCAAGAATGATCCTAACACTTGACGCTTGATCCACGTTTTGTCTGCACGAAGATTGATTCGAAATTCTCTTAATGCTTCTTTGTGATCAATTTGAAAATCGAGAAGCACTCTTAGTCTTTCGATGGCCATTTCGAGCCATTCAGCAACTTGAATGTCAATGTCAGGCGGAGCTTGTAGGATAAACCAATTTGGTAATTCAAGCTTAGTCTGTTGTTCTGTTACTTGTGTCATTTTCTACCATCAAACAATTTTCTTCTTTCAAGATATAATACTTGGCAGACTTCATTGAAAGTGTCATCTTAAAAGTAGGCTTTTCCAAGCTAACATCGATTAATTATGATGAAACCTAGTTGAGTCATTCGTAAAAAAACTTCATTATCTTGTTGATAGTGACTAGTATGTTACCGATGTCATGACAGAAAAAAACAAGAATGAGGCAGTACGAGAAATTTGGTAGTTATTTGGTTGAAAATTACCCTCGTTGTTCTTTTTCATTACCGTGGGTATCTAAGTCTTTCTTGAATTAATGATCAATTCCGCTAAACCGTCAAATGCCTCTTTTATTCCTTCTCCAGTCTTGGCAGAAGTAAGGAATGGTCCGTGGAGATCAAGGTTTTCACAAAATTCTTTTGCAATATGATAAACAGCCTGTTTCTTGAGGTCAGGAAGAAGGTCAATTTTCGTGCCGATTAGAATGCAAGGGGTGTCTTTTTCGTTCTTTTGCCGAAAGATCTCTATCCATTCGGTTAAATCATTTAGTGTATCATAGATGCGTGGGAAGGTCGCTTCAAAACAGAAGACGCCTCCACTGGCACCCGTACAATGATCTGGAAAAGTGAACTTGAATTTTTGCTCTCCGGCATAATCCCAAATGATGAGAGTGAGGTTCTTGCCTTGAGTGTTTAATTTCTTGATGATGAAAGATACTCCAATGGTTTGAGAAGCGTTAACGAAAGTGTCATGTTGATACCTATAGAGTAAAGTCGTTTTACCTACTCCACCATTCCCAGCAACCACGATTTTATATTTTATCACCCGTTGATTCATTTACATCCCAATCTAACGCCCATCTTTTGGCGAATGTTCTTTATCATTTTTTTACTTCAGTTGCAATGTTGGTCACGTGTGAAAACGAGCGAACTGAGTAATGACGGTCCACGTAGAGGATTCGGTAATGGGGTGTTGAGTGGTTCATTCCATGTGTATCAATCACGGTGGTTATACCAGAAGGATGCGGCTTGAAATTTTTTCGTGAAATTGCTAATGGAATTGATTTCTTGCAAATCTCGCAAGGTTCACACGCCAAATAAATATAGTCATGGTTTTGCTGACTTTTCTGAAGCATGGTCGCCATCACCATTTTAAATTAGAAGGAAAAAATCATCTCTTTCTGACTACGTAAAAGTCGCCCCTCAAAGTTTTTAAAGTTACCTCAACTACAGCAAGTATCGTGTAATCAGCTTGTAATCTAATCTGCCAGAGAAAAGAAAAGAAAAAGAACGCTTAATAGTCATCAAGGAAAATGAATTGGGTTACATTCTAATATTGGTGAATTAGTTGGCTCCATTGAGATGTTTTTTCGAAGTTTTTGATGAGAGATTTTCCAATGAGAGGATACCAAAAGTAGTCGTGATACCACATGCTTCCAAGAATGGGAATGTAGAAAAGCTTGGAGTGTGAATGAGCTATGGCTCTTAGAGGCGTCTTTAACATGATTCGGTTTGCCTTTATGACTGGAGATTGACCAGGGTTACATGGGTAAACTGGTAATTCGTCAACATTATTGAAATCCCCAGTAATTTCTATCTTACTAGGATCCATTGTCCCTAATCCCATTTTTTCTGCAAGAACAAGTTTTTTCACTTTAAATGGATCAAGTCCCATGATCAAGCATTGGATGGCATCCGCTGCAACGAGGTCAGCTGATGCTACGAGTACGTTCCCTTCTTTGGGAATCATTGTTCGTGGTCCTGGGCCATCACCGATGATGGTGCCATCTGTCACGGTAAATAGTCCCTTGGAAATTTCTTTTTGGATGATGAGCAAGTCCACGAGAACTTCATGAATGACAAGATGTGCCTGATGTCGTATTTTTCTTAAAAGAAGACCAAAGGCATTCTTTAGAGCTCCAGTCATCATCGAATGTCCATGAGTCTTTATTGTCGGGAGATGGAAAATGTTTGTCCCGATGATTGCCCTTGGAACCTCAATTTTTCCGAAGTACTTCTCGAGAGCAATGGTTTTTCTTTTGAGAGTTATTGGTATCCATTCTGCATCTGTAAGGGGGATGAAACGCTGGTTATATTTTTTCAGAACACTTTTCCAACGATTGGTATGAATTCCCTTGTAAATATCAGTGACAACTGTCTCATTTTCCAAGGAGAAAATATCTTTGGCATTTTTTCCATAGCTCAGTAGGGCTTTCATAACGGCATCAAAGGTATAAGGATGCGTGCTACAACTGGGAAAAAATTTTGACCAACTTAGATTAAGCTTGATGGCGATCTGTGCCTCGTTAATGATGTATTCCGGTGCTTCCGCAGCATCCATTACTCTTTTGACGTCATCAAAAAATGTTTTTGGTGTTGTCTTCACCACAGCTACTGGTGCTTTTCCTTTCATCTTTCTCAGGCCTCAAATTACTGTTCATGTCTTCGATTTTTTTAGAGTCAAAAAAAGAGTTGTGTTATGACCAATCATCTTGACTTTCAATTTTTGTTGGACATCTCATCAAAGAACGGGCATTGGCTGTCGTGTCGTGCCAATTTAATTAGGGTTTTATAAACCGCTTGGCATCATTTTCTTGGAGGTAAAAGTGTCTAGTGAGGATGAAGCGCGTGCAGTCCTTCAAGCAGATGCCGTGATCGATGCTCTTGCTGAGCCAAGTCGGCGTCACATTCTTTGGGTGTTGCATAAATTCAAGGACAAGGGTGTTACAGCTGCAGAGTTAGCACGGCACATCGGCAAGTCAATTCCTACCGTACTTCATCATCTTGAAGTTTTAGAAGAAGCTGGACTCATTGAAAGCAAGATGAAGGAACATGAGACCCTTCATCGTGATATCAAGCACTGGTTCGTTGTACATGATAAAATACACGTTAAAGTTCCCTTGGAACTATTTAGTTGGCTATACATTCCACTCCAAAAACGTTGGTTACAATACGTTACAGAATCAATGAAAAAATATGGTATGACTTTCCGTTATCGTGATCTTCTAGCAACTTCTGAAGAAGATCTCGTTCTCGTTCTTAACATAACCAGAGAACAAGCGCGAATGATGCGGATGTATCTTACTCCTCAGAAAGCCATAGAGATCATTGCAATCAAGCTAGACGAAAAGTTCATAGAGGCAAGGAATAATCACGTCTACCTTGAAATGAGTGAGGCCGATATTGCTAGGGAGCACGTGTTATCTGAAGAAGAAGCTGATGTTTTTCAAGAAATCATGCGAACACGCGAATTTCAAGTGCTTCAAGAACATCCAGCGTTGGAAGGACAATTTTCGTTGAGAATAGTAAGTGATGAGGACCTTTCCATCGCTCGAAAAATAATAAATTACTTATTACAACAATTTAAGGGTAAATATAGGGTCGAAGATGGTATTTTACGGCTCAGAACCTAAGTCAGAAGGCAATTTTGGAAGTTTTTTCTCGACATTTTGAAGTGGTTCTAGTGGTCTAGCCTTCACGATGCTTAATATTTGAGAGGATTCGCCAGCAATTTGAGCAAGAATGGCAAATACTTGATCAAATTTTTCGTTAACCCGTCGTTCGATTAGAGATTCCAAGTCACTTTTTAAGAGTTCAAGTTCCTTGATTTTTTTATCTAAAATGGTTAATTCATTGTTGATGGCTTCTTCGGCATCTTTTACTAATTGGTCAAGAGCAGCACGGAAGCGTATCTGAAATGAGTCCTGCAATTCTTTTACTTGCTGTTCCAAGTGGGAAAGTTGTTCTTCCATCCGTCTGCCATTCTCTGCCGGAAAGTACTTGATTCTAGCTTCTTCAAGAAATGACTGGTAACTCACCTCGAGCTTCTTTCCCACGATGATGATTTCATTACGGATTCCCTCTAGGGCGGAGTTTAAGATCTTCTGAAAACTGTCAAGAGTTTTTTCTCTGTCTTTCTTCATTTTCTCTGTCATTTCTATCAAGTTAGCTCGCAAGATGTTAATCGCATTACTTTGAAGATTTACAGTGGAAACGAGGTCATTGTGATTCTGTTCAAGTTCTTCCATTGCCTTGAGAGTTTGTTCCAAGATTTCTTTCATTTTTTCAATGCGTTCGTCTTCACTATTCATTTATTTTCCCTCAGATACATTTACCGATGTCGTGACAATCTCTTACAGGCCTTTATCTTTAGGAGATGATTTGCCGGATTCTCCGATATTTGATCAAGATATCGTTTGATAATTTCAAGATTTCATCAAGTTTTGTTTTCGTAGCTAATAACTCATCTAGTGGGATCTTTTTTAGGGCGATGCCTCGTATTCTATTCCAGTTACTAATCACGTAAGTTTGAAATCTCTTTTCATAAATCAGGCATAGCATGACGTCTTCCCGGGATTCTAATGGCTCTGCATAAATGCCTATTTTTACTAGTTTGCCTCGAAGGACAACTTCTCGAGTGAGTTCACCGAATTCATGTGGTTCTATTCCCAGTAGGACATCATTCCATTCCTCCTTGAAGATTTCGTGGATGGTGACTGGAATGAACCTCTTTTGGTGAAAGAGAAAAATACCCAACGCATTAAATCCATGGACAAATTTTTCTAGGATGTTCAAGGATGTCTCTTTGCTCATTCATCTTTGACCTCAAATCGTGGTATGATCTATGGTCATTCACGCTTGTTTTTCTTTAAAAACTTTCTTGAACAATCCAATGAAAAAATCCCTCACGTTAGTTGTCGTGCAGTCCACTGAAATGATTGCCTCTTTTTGATATTCTTCAAAAAATTGATATGAGTTACTAGCATCTAAGTATAAGTTCATCGCTTTCAAGAGTTCGGCAAGTTTGTATTGCTTTCGTAATGAATCGATCATTTCCTTGGTGAAATATATGCCTGCAGAATTAGTATTGCCATCTTTTCCATCTGTAGCTAGAAAAATGAAGCAATAGTCTTCCATCTCTTCGAGCAACGTGTCGTGTTCTAAGATGATTTTCAAGGTTCGTAGGCCTAATTCGGTGCATCGGCCTCCCTTGCCATTGCTCTTGATGGTAATGAGAGATTCGCCGCTTGTCATCACGAATGATGGAAGGTGTCTCACGGAGTCAGCCAGTCCTTGAATTAATTGATGAATTTGGCGAGTGACCGCATCAACATGATCATCTAAATCAAATGAAGTTTTTATGATTTGGAAACCTTTGTTCTGCATTTCTTTTTCCATCAACTGATTGACAGTGGAAGAGGAGAGGATTACATGGTGGTGGATGTTAGTGAGACTCTTGGGTGTTTCTTGTTCCATCTTATCAAGGTTGTTCTCAAAATACTGAATGATTTTTCTTGGAAAGATTGGATTTTTTTCCAATTTGTGTTTCTTTATGACATCAAGGCAAAACTTGAACGTGGTTTGGTCAGATGCGAAAAGTCCCGAGGCGATGACGGACGGGTCATCGTTTGGCACGTCTGAAATGAGAAGAGCTTCGATTCGTGATTGGCAGTGCTTGGCCAATTGACCACCCTTTATTAGGGATAAGTGCTTACGAATGGCATTAATTTCCGTGATGGATGCGGTAACTGAGAGCAACACTTGATTTACGCGTTGAAGGTCTTCGAGAGAGATGCCTGGTCTTGGGATTTCTACCATTGCTGAGCCGCCGCCAGATATGAATGCAAGGAGTAATTGTTCGCTAGGAAGCGATCTTACGAAATTTAGTAATGTTTTACCCGCCTTGATACTTCTTGTAGATGGAATGGGATGATCTCCGATAACCACTTTAACTCGATTCCTGAGATTTGCTTGCTCAATGAGAGAGTAGGCCAATTGAACTTGTTCTGGAAGGCAAATGATGAGAGCCTTGTCTAAAATTTGCTTGATTACTGGAAATGAACCTCTTGCCATTGAAATGGCAGCTTTTCCAATGAAAATGGCATTTAACGATGGTGTTTCGGAAATTTGAAAAATTTCACCGAGAATTACTAATTCATTGTTCCTAACGGTTTTGATGGCGTTTTGAACTGCTGTAATGGGATTAGCTGCCTGAAAGGTCATTTCAATGACTTTTCGTGACCAGAATTCGCTCAAGCTGCTGGAAGCATCCTTTCTTGTCATCATCGGTCATGATAAAATCCAAAAGGCATTTCTAAAAAAACTCGCTTAGAGGTGAATGGTGAATCTCGATGAGATTTTGGATTTTTGGACATGACCGAGATGATGATTCTATCTCCGTGAAGAATCTCGAAAGAATGATGAAAACAGACCCTAATCTTGAAATAATTGACTTGAGGTACACTAGAGAACGTGGAAATAATTACATTCGATGTGCCACGTTCATGCCAATGCCTAGTCTCCAGACAAACATTGGCCAAATGGATAAGAACAAGTTTTACGTGTTTTGTTGTAATGATGGTACCTTGTCTAAAAAAGCGGTAAGAATGATGAAATATGCTGGATTTACTAAGGTGAAATGGCTTAAAGGCGGAATGAATGCGTGGAAGAGAAAGCACTATGAATGACGAGCCACGAAGTAATGAATCATCTGCGGTAGTTTCTAACAAGTTGAAATCGTCATCTTTTGATCCTTCTCTTACTGATGACGAACAAGTTGAACAATTGTTGAACAAGTGGAGGGAAAAATTCAAGCGTGGATTTCTTCGTTTCATCGTGCTGCGGATGTTTTGTGAGAAAGATAAGAATGGTGAATATAGGACCTTAAATGGATTGATTATTAGAGAACGAATAGCAAAACAAACGAATAATGATTGGATGCCATCACCAGGTTCAATTTATCCAGTCTTGTCAGAAATGGAGAGGGATGGTCTGATTACTCAAGTTAGTATGGATGAAACACGGAAGAAATTCAAGTGGTATCGCATCACTCCGGTGGGTTTGCGTTTAATATCTCTTCTTCGTAAAGATTCAGTGGCCTTTCGACCAAGTAATGAAGTCTTTTCTAATCCAGAGTTGTTAGAAGAATTTAAAAGAAATTTCAAGTCATATCATCAACATCTTGACATTGATGAATTAAAACGATTACACAAACTATTTCAAGTGATGACTACTCTTGTCAAGGAATTGATTGATGAGAAAGAAAGAACGTGATGAAAAAGCATCAATAAAGTTGCTCTTTTCTTTTTGTTGATGTGAATCTTCAATCGTCTAAATGAGAAGAAAATTTAGCGGCTGTGATGACTCATTCATCATTCTTATAAGGTCACCTCGATTGATGTAGCACGGTGATATCGAATAGTCGATATGAGGGTCATTGACAATGTTGAATCAAGAAGTTGTTTCATCCGGCAATTTATCAGGCGTTTCACCAAGTCAAGATGATACTAAGGGTAACGACGAATATGCTGTTGAAGTTTATGGTTTGAAAAAATATTACGGTCTCATCAAGGCTGTTGATGGTATTGACTTGAAAATAAGGAAAGGGACCATTTTTGGTTTTCTTGGGCCAAATGGTGCGGGAAAGACCACGACAATAGGCTGTCTTATCACGCTTCTTAAGCCTAGCGGTGGTAATGGAACCATTGCTGGACACGATTTGAAAGACGTGGCTGATATTCGGAAGAAAATTGCAGCCGTCTTTCAGGAGCAGACTCTCGATGAGGACTTGACGGGAATTCAAAATCTTCGATTACATGCTGAACTTTACGGCATTCCGAAGGAAGTACGAGAGCAAAGGATACGGGAACTTGCTCAAATGGTTGGATTGGAAAACCGCTTGCACGACAAAGTCATGAAGTATAGTGGCGGGATGCGACGAAGACTAGAGATCATTAGAGCTCTGCTCACCGAACCAGAGATTCTTTTTCTTGATGAACCTACAGTGGGATTAGATCCACAATCTCGAGCTAATATTTGGGAAAAAATCAAGACTCTCAAGGAAGAAAAAGGGATCACGATTTTCATTACCACGCATCAAATGGACGAAGCTGAAGCTTTGTGTGAGGAGATTGCCATCATTGATCGGGGAAAGATTGTGGTGACGGGGACACCAGAAGAACTGAAGTCATCTTTAGGTCAAGATCTCATCATTATGGAATTAGAGAATGTAGAACACGTTGAAATGGCAAAAAAACGAATAAAAGGTCTTGGATTAGTTGAAAGTGTTAAAGTCGTGGAAAACAAGCTTCACGTGAGTGCTAAAAATGGGCCAAAGGCAATGGCGGCTATTGTCCAGGCAATGCTTGGTGAAAATGATGGACACCGTGAAATTAAGATTGAGATTCGGGCAATTGAGATGAAAAAGCCAACATTGAATGATGTCTTTCTCCATTATACTGGAAGAGAGTTTAGAGATGAAGAAGCCTCTCTGGCAGACCGCTTGAAAATGGTAGGTCGAAAAGGAAGAAGAGGGATGTTTCGAAGAAGATAAAGATGCAGTTTGTCATCAGTAGCAAATCGATAAACTATTCAGATACTAGAAAAAAGGAAAAGCACCCGTGACCACGGGTAATCCCACGAGACCTCGTGTTTTATCCTCGCATCACGGGGAGAGGTCCTCACGAAGCGATTAACGTGATGACACGACCTTGAACCCAC
>JAJRXH010000218.1 GCA_024276395.1 archaeon | reverse complement strand
TTGAGATTTTATCTGGCTTGTTACTATCAAAAGAAAATAACTGCCATTCCACATCCTTGAGAAGCACGATAATCTCCAGTTTCTTTACGATGGCTATTAATTCCGTGTTGACCATCGCACTCGCAAGGTTTTCAGCAGCTTCAAGAGAAGCACTTGCTTCATCCAAGTTTTTTGCTTCCAACGAAAAGATGATATTTTTAATGTGGAGATTAAAAGCCTCTCGCTTGCTTGAGATGTGTGTTAAAGCCTTTTTTATCCAAGATTGAATGATGGAGACATCATCAAATTGTTCTGGAGAGATATTCAGTAAGAGGGGGACTAATTCCTTGAGAATATGTTTTTTCACGATTTCTAGATTATTCTTGTTGGCATGTACCCAAGCCAAGTCCCATAACTTGAGTGATAGTGAAAGATGGCTGGAATGCAGATTTAGGGCAATTTTATGAATGGATAATAGAAATTTTTCTCTGACAACCTGGGGATGCGAATCAATGAATCTCTTGAACGTGTAATACGTGCTAGCCGCTTGAGGAATCTTTCCTAGCTTGGCTTGACAAAATAACACGTGAAGCAGTATTACCGCACCTAAATATGGCGTCTTTTCGACATCAATGAGATTGAGGGCGACCTGAGCTTCCTTTAGCGCTCTCAAGTATTCTTTCTTGTTCATGTACTCTTGCATGTGAGCGAGTGGAATCTGAATTTGGTTCATCATCTTATCTTCATGATACCATTCAACTTTCCTTCTTAAAAAACCGCATTATCATCGTGAGCATGTAGATGAACAAGCTGCCTCAATATGCTTATAAAAACGACATCGGGTTGCGTCATGTAGAAGGCACGTGTTAAGCAGCGTTATCTCATTTGGTGAAATGATATGGAAGAACATCCAAGAAAAATAAATCTTGATGATACAAGAACTCTCATTTCACGGTTTTTTTTAGAAAAAATTCGTCCTTTCATCAAGAGTTGGCAGGCTCCACTACTCATTTTCGCCTTGGCTTTCATCTTGAAGATATGGAGCATGGATCCCATTTCAAACTGGGATGAGTCATGGCTGGCTGACATTGCTGCCATCATGGCAGAAAAGGGAAATTGGCTATATCCTCTTTATAGCGGTGAAGGTGGCTTGAAGCTTTTTGATAAACCGCCTTTTGTTTTTTGGATAGTTGGAGCATTCATCACCGTTTTTGGTCGTAGTACCATTGCCGTGAAACTTCCCCTTGCTCTCGGTAGTGCGTGTACTGCACTCGCTGGATACCTGTTTTTTAGTCATTTTAAGAAATCACGTGTCGTTGGAGTTATTGTTGGCGTTTTGATGGCTATTACCTTTTTCTATAATTTTTATGCACGGACGGCTTATTTAGATGCGTTCATTTATGGCCTTTCAGCACTACTTGGCATGGTGGCCATCAAGACAATTGATGCACAATACAAGGAACGTAACCAGAAAAAAGTGATCATTTACTTGTTCCTGACTTGGCTGATGCTCACCATCAACATTCTAGCTAAAGCTTGGCAAGGATATTTGGTGCTGCCGGCGGTTGCTTTGTATCTCCTTGTCCGTCATCTCGAGGCTGTGTACGATTGGAACTGGTATGAAAAGATAATGGAGACCATAAAAGAACGATGGCTTCAGCTACCATTTCGCGAAACACGTCTAATATGGGGGGTGATATCACTAGTTCTTAGCTTCCTTTTAGGCCTGTTCTTTCAAGTACCCTTCCAACTGGCCTCGCTGATTAGTTTTGGACTTGCCATGGGAATCTTTGCTTTTTCAAGTGTGTTAAACCTTGAAAATGAACTACCTTCTCTGACATCTTTTTTGGGTGACGTATTAGATCAACAAGATCCTGATGAAAGCATTTCAGAGAACAACCTGAAATTCACGTTATTTTCTTTTGTTAAGCATCCACTTTTCTGGAAAATTGTATTGGTGACTTTGGTCACTACCATTGTCCTTGGTGGCTTGCTACAAGTGTTGGCTAGCTTGTTTTATTCTCGACTTGAACGTCCTGTTTTTGAACTCCTTCCTAATGCTGGGATTGAACTGCAGATAACTATCTTGACTGAACCGTTAGTTGTTAGTTCAATCCTTTCACTCATCTTGGGATTACCTTTGTTGTTGCTTGGTTTCGTGATGTCTGGATATTTTCTGTTAGGTTTTCTTGCTTTTCTTGGCATTGAGCCAGAACATCGTCGTGTCATTCAAGATCTTTTAAGATTGTTGCCCCTTGTTGCGATTGGTGGATGGATGGGAACTTGGACCGTGTTTTTCTTGTTAAAAGGAGAAATTTTTGAGCGTGATGCCTTGCAAATCACGATCGTGGGCATCCTGGGATTCGTAATCATTCTGCTCCTCTTCGTTGAACTTCCTAGATGGTGGGTTGAAGCACAACAAAAATCAAAACGAAAGGTAACTTTTCCGATATTAAAGGATATGTTTGAAAAAATGCTTTCAATTAATAAACAAGGCTCTTCTCATGCGTATTTTGCCGCTATGTTCGGGATTCTCGTGGTTCTTTCGGTATTTCCTTTCGTTGCTTGGATTCAATATGTAGATAATGAGGTTATTTTGCCCGGAAAGTATGAAGTACGCATTCCAGGTGAATTATTTCGAGATCCGAGTCGTCCCGAGAAACTCAATTACACGTGGTTATTTTTTGATTATTACGTCGGTTGGCGGTACTCCCACGGCACGAGTTATGATCTGTATTCCCAATTTCGTTCGGCCATTGGAGATCCCGTGCTCATTTTTACCTTTCCTTTTTTCCTTGTAGGGTTATATTTTTACTTTTTCGGAAGAAAAGAAGAACGAGAAATTGCCCAAGGAATCTTTTTCGTGACGTGGCTCTTTACCATTCTGTTCATTTTCTTGCCTGCAATATTTCAATTGAATTATTACTACCTGGGCATTTTCTTGCCTTATTATGGTCTCGTGGGTAAAGGAATGTATCAATGCATTGGTGCTGGGAAGAAGCACTTGCAAGTCCGTGACATAGTCGAGGAGTTAATGCTCGTGGCCCCACTCACGGTTCTAGTATTTCTCACGGAAATACCCGATGCTTTCTTGTCCTATTTTGTGGCATCTTTCTCCCCAGAAAACTTCCTCTTTGATGATGGCGTGTGGCGATTCGTGTTCTTCACGGCAATCTACTTGATGGTCGTTCACCGTTACATTCGAGACATTCCATCGATTTTTTCCTTTGGTGCTGCCTTGATTTACAT
>JAJRXH010000217.1 GCA_024276395.1 archaeon | reverse complement strand
CCCAGGAAAAAATGGCAACTTTTCTTTCAATCCATTCGATACCTTTATGAGGAGCCAACTCCAGTAGAAGTTAATTCGTTGGTAATGCAAGTTCTTTTTGGATCATCTTCGCCAGTCTTTTTTGCGTATTACCACGCGTTCAACGATCAAACCCACAAAAGAAATCATGATCCCATCGATGATCAAGAACGCATTCGGCAATACTTGTTCTTGCTATCTAGTGCTCTTCTCCTGGTTAACATTGCCAAAATCACTAGTGTTTTTGAGTTAGAGAGCCATGAATCCTTGTCGGAAAAAGTATCCTTCTTCCAGAAGTTCATTGATCTATCACGGTTGTTCATCCTATTACAAGACGAGCAAGTAAGGACATTCTTCGACTTTCTACTTGCAATAGCCACTGAGCTTCAACTCGGGAAAGAGGATTTATTTTGGAGATTGCACCAAGATCTTTTCAGCATCGAAGATAGGACACAAGAAGGCGCCTTTTTCACGCCACCGACCCTAGCAGCCTTGATGGTCGAGAACGCTTTTTCTCCAGATGACGTGGTACTTGATCCAGCTTGTGGAACTGGAATTTTTCTCATTGAGCTGCTAAAGAGTTTCCATCGGAAACACGACACGCGTGCTGGTGATTGGCAAGAGATCTTTACCGATTTCATTGTGACACGATTATTTGGCTTAGATATCGACCAAACGGCCGTGCATCTCGCAAAAGTGAACCTATTATTATATTTACGTGATTCTCCGACCGTGTTAAGTCGACTCACGCATCTGAACGTGCATCAAGCGGACGCCCTTTTCCTACCTCCAGAGCTTCATCGGAAGTTGAATCGAAAATTCACACTTTGCATTGGAAATCCACCATGGTTAGTTCTTAATGTCGTTTCTGATGACGAGAGGAAGAAACAATTGAAAGAAATGGCAAGAAAATCTGATCTACTACCTTCACCTCACTTGGTGACACAATTGGAACTTGGCGTGCTGTTCTTGCAAAAGATGAAACGATATTATTTAGTGAGAGAAGGGAAGGTAGCTTTCATCTTGAATAAATCCGTATTAGAAAGTGATAATCATGCTAAAACACGAAGATTTGATGAACTCGTGGATGTGCATACCTGGATTTTTGATGAACTCGTGTTTCGGTTGCCCCATATTTGCTTGTTTGCACGATATCAGCCCGGATACCATCGAACGAGAGACAGATTAGAAACAATGAGCATTCCAGTTACTACAGTCAAGATGATCAAGAATGCTGATAGCACTAAATTGCAGTTCATTCTTGGAGAGACTCAAAATTATCATCCCATTTCCGTGATTGCACGTGTTCAGAAGCATGCTAAAGATTCAAAAAAATCACGCCATATCTTCACACGTCAATCATTTCTTGTCGGAAAATTAATGCCATTAAACAAGATACTGCAGCTACTTCCGCGAGGAACGAACGTTTACAAGGCTTCTTGCAGAAATGGTGCTTCGCTATTCCCTAGAAATCTCGTGAGCATTGTGATAGTGAAGCAAGAAGAGGTCAATGGTGTTTCACTGACGACCTTCCGACATCTCGTTGAAAGACCCAGAAAACCCTGGGATTTTGATCCTCTGGAAAAACTTGGATTAGATCACGTGATCGTTGAGACAAAGTTCATTCACAAGGTAGTTAGAAGTCGTGAAATCGTGCCATTTGCTCTATTAAGACCTGTTCATGTCTTCTTGCCCATTGAACCGGACTCTTCTACCGGAGGCTATCGATTGACCTCGCTCGTGGATTCTCTAGGATGGCAATATTTTCTCAAGCTTTCCGATCTTTATAGTCAACATGTCAAGAATGGAGCGAGCATCAAAGACTTGTGGGAATACTTGAACTATCAAGGAAAGTTAACCACACCCTTGCAAAGAATGCCCATTCGAGTCGTTTATGCTGCCAGTGGAAATAAGATTAAGGGGTTCTTGCTTGAGGATTCTTCGAAGATTGTTGACTTCAAGTGTTATCACCTGCCGGTGAGATCAGCCGAGGAAGGATACTATCTCCTTGGAATTCTTCATGCACCAATGATTAGTGCTGATGTGGTTGCACGATCGGGAGAACGCGTCTATCACAAGAGACCTTTAGATTATCCCATTCCATCCTACAATTCTGAAGACGGGCTTCACGTTGAGCTAATGAGGCATGCAAGAAAGATGAGCGTGAAAGTACATGATCTGGTTCATCAGATACTTTCATTTAATGATGTGAATGAAAAACTACACCCACTTGCTATCCAACGGCAAGTAAGAGAGCACTTAAGGGATGATTTTAATAAACTAGATGAACTAGTTGTAGAACTTTTCAAGCAAGCAGTAAGGAGTGACGAAAATGCTTCCATCTCACGACGATTTAAATAATTGGACATCTCGTGGCAACCCAGTGAAGAAGAAGAGGGGAATTTCATGGCTAACATCTACAGGAGCCATACTTGTGGTGAATTAAGGGCCACGGATGTGGGGAAAAAAGTCACGTTATCTGGATGGATTAACAAGATTAGAGATAAGGGGAAAATTGCATTCATTGATTTGAGAGACCGAGAAGGGATTACCCAAATTATCATTTTTCCAGAAGAGAATCCAGAACTTCGCGAAGCACTTGATCAATGTTCCTTGGAAAGCTGCATCCGCGTGGAAGGTGTGGTACAGCAGAGAAAGACGCCGAATCCCAAGCTAGTAACTGGAGAAATAGAAGTTCGCGCAGAAAAAATCACGATCCTATCAAGAGCCAAGCGGCTTCCTTTTCTGTTAGATGAT
>JAJRXH010000216.1 GCA_024276395.1 archaeon | reverse complement strand
TCTTCCTCGGGTTCTTCATCCATTACCTTGTCAACTACTTGTTGAGAAGTGATGACAACAGATGGCAGTCTTTTTTCAGCATTGCGTTTTAGATTATCACTGCCATTGACCTTTGATGTCGTTGATGGTGGCTGTTGTATCTCTGAGGTTTCATTGATTTCTACTGACGGTGATTGAAGTTTTTGAGCAGAGGGAGAGGTTACCTTGATTGTAGTTGGGGGCATTCCCTCATTGGGTGAACTGAAATGAAAAGTTTCAACAACATCATGACGCACCAAATCTTGATCTTTGATCCTCTTTCGAATCATTTCTTGTATTTTTCGCGCCCGTTCCTTGGTTCCAGCTAGAAATTCGATTTCTGGAGTCCAAGTTATCTTGATCTTAGTTTTTCCCGACTCCAAGTTAAAGAATTCAAACCAAATTGAGAGATCCGCCGCCATTTCCACGTTTCGTTGAAAGATGAAAAACAGAACTGGAATGTAATCCATCAAGGCTTCTTGAGGAGTGACCAAGCATTTCTTGGCCACTTTTTTCGAGATGCTCTTGAGCATCTGCCTTGCTGCCTTGGAACGAGAAAGGGTCACCAAGTAAAGGGGAAAACGTGGTTGCTTGTCACACGTGGGCTTTTTTTTCGTGAGCGACATACACAAAGTCAAGTATTCAAAGAAATATCGCAAGAGGGGCCAATGTTGACGTTTTCTGATGCGGGACATTATTTCATCGGCTTTGGTAACCCAATCATATAGCTGAGCGAGCTCTTCGGGATCACTGGCGTATTGATAGGTATTTTCCGCAAAGTACAAGAGGAACATATTATAATCCAGTGGAACATTACTTGTAGCAGCATTTGCTCCCTGGGCATCTCTCTTGCAGAAAACCAGATCCAAGAGACCTTCAATAGGAATCTCACGATCACGAACATCGAGGTTAACGACATCATCCATCGTGACGACAGTTTTTCCTTGACACACGGTCTGGAAGTTATTGATTGATGCCCGAATGTCTCCAAAACTGAGTTCTGCTATCTCCTGAAGCACTTCATCTGCTACTTGAATGCCTTCATTATCAGCAATTCTGCGCAGCACCGTAACAATATCTTCTATCATTGGTTTCTTGAATTCAATTTTCTTGACTAATCTAGTTTGCAAGAGAGTTCTAATTTTATCATTGGTAGGATCATTAGCCGTCAACAAGATCGGATACCGAGTTTGACGAATCAGATTAATGATGACAGTGAGACCTCCCCTATCATGTGTTCCACTAAGTCCATCTACTTCATCAATGAGAATTAACTTTCCGTAGGTCATTCGTTCTTCATCACTTTCAATGAAGCCTTTCATTCCAGTAAAATCCCGAGTTTTAGAGGCAGCAATTAAAGGTAACAAGGCATCTTTACTACGATCATCGCTAGCATTGATCTCTAACAATTCTAAATGCATACTATGAGCAATTGCCTTGGCCATTGATGTTTTTCCAACACCTGGAGGGCCCACGAGAAGTAAAGCTCTATGTTTCAACTTTTGTGGAGTTTTTCGAAACATGTTGACATATCCAACAATTTCTTGCACGAGTTTCTTGTTT
>JAJRXH010000215.1 GCA_024276395.1 archaeon | reverse complement strand
ATGGCTTAAAGCTTGATGGAGGTTCATGGCGAAAAAGAAAAGAAAGTTGAGAGTCGTTCAAAAATACACGACTGCTAAGATATTTTCTTTAACGAGACATTGTTAAGGAAGTATAATCTAATTCCTTGGATAAATTTAGACCGGTACGGAACGCTTTGAGGTTCATCTCTCGAAACTTGGAAGGGGAGGCATCGATGATGGAATCCTCAAATTTCCCGGGTTCCACTTCGAGAAGTTGGGGTTCTAAAAATTCTTCGGGGTGGGCCTCTTTTAACATCTTGGGAAGGAAATGCTCACCAACATCCAGCATATCTGACAAAAACCCTAGCACGATGACATTGGCCACGTTTTCAGAGCCAATTTCTATCGCTTTACGAACGAATGGATAGTGCAAGACTAATCTATAACGCTTTGGATGGAAATCCTGGATGTTATCTTTATCTGCCAAAATGACGGTATGATTCGCTGTTATTTCTTTATATTCATCCCAAGCACGCCGTGCCAGCACCACTAACACATCTGGTTCACGTTCGATATAAGGATAAATGATTTCTTCATCGGAGGGCGCGATGACTACATCAGCTACGGTGAGACCTCCTTTCGTGCTGGGTTCATATTTAACAGCTTGAGAGACATTCAGTCCTTGCTTGAAAGCAGCCTCTCCCAACAATTTCCCTAAAAACTGAATCCCTTGGCCTCCAATACCGGCTAATTTAATTCGTAGATTAGTCATTTTTTCGGCCTCCTAAATACGCCCACGGGAATTCTTACATATCCCTTATCTTTTTCAAAGAGTACTTCAGTATTCTTTCGTAACAAGTGAGAGCCATCAGGTTTTGGCTTAATTTCAACGGAAGCTTCCTTGAAATTTTTAACCATCTTCACGGCATCATATCCGTTTCGCTTTCCATATAGCGCAGGGCAGCCAGATATCAGATCAATGAAAGCTAAACCATATCCTTCTTCATTCACTCGGATGGCTTCCTTGATGATTCTTGGAAGTATGGTATAATGCGCCGATGTGTATCGTGCCACGTAAGCTGCTCCCGCGCCAAGAGCAAGATCCACGAGATTGAAAGGTTGTTCAACTACCACGTCACTAGGTACTGTTGTCGGTGTAACTGTGTTAGGAAAGGTTGTTGGGGATGTCTGACCTCCAGTAAGACCGTACGTGCCATTATTAACACAAATGACGGTAATATTTGCCTTTCTACGTGCAGCATGAATGAAATGATTACCACCGATAGCAAAGAGGTCTCCATCGCCAGAAAACACGATCACGTGCAAGCCGGGATTTCCTAGCTTTACTCCTAAAGCAAAGGGAATTGCCCGGCCGTGAGTAGTGTGAAATCCGTCTGCTTCTACGTATCCACTAGCTCTCCCGGTACATCCAATTCCACTTATCATGACTACTTCCTTGTCAAGATTCAGTCCAGCCATATCCAAGCCACGAATGAGTGCCTGCACGTTTGTTCCCAGGGAGCATCCAGGACACCAAATATGAGGAAGCATCCGAGATGTTAACAGATCTTCATGATTATGATGGATTTTCGTGAAATCAATTTTTAAGGTAACTCCATCCAAGTTTATCAGCTTACTTTCAGTACCATTACTCATGAACGATCCACCCCAGCAATATGAACCAAATTCAAGCTTGTGTTCGAAGGATTTCCTTGATTTTATCAAGAATTCTTGAAGGCGGTGGTATTTCACCCCTGAGGTAGGGAAGATGATGCACTTCACGGTGGAGATAACGTTCTACTGGCCAAATAAGTTGTCCATTGGACATTTCAACAACCATCACTTCTCTGTCTTCCGTGATCTTGTTTAGTTCTTCCCTTGGGAATGGCCAGATGGTTTTTAATCGGAAGAGACCTGCTTTCAGCCCTTCTCGTCTTGCCCAGAGAACGGCTAACTTTGCTGCCCGTGCCGTGCTTCCATAGGCCACGATGATCACGTCAGCATCATCCACCTTGAACACTTCTGGGGATGGCAAGAGATGCTGATATCGTTCAATTTTCTCGTGAAGTCGCTTTAATAATTTTTCGTAGGTATTGGCGCTAAGATTAACGTGACCAGTCTCATCGTGGACAAGACCAGTAGAAAAAGCCTTTTTCTCTTCACCGAAACAATTCATTGGTGGAACAAGTTCTGAAGAGATCTTTTCACCTTTCCAAATAACAGCATGTCCATTTGATGCGCGTTCAATAACTTCTAGTTGTTCTGCCCGTGGAATGATGAAGCGTTCCTTTAATGAGGATAATACTTGATCACTCAACACGATGACGGGAGTGCGAAGCGCTTCTCCGATATTAAATGCTTCCACTCCCATATCGAAACACTCTTGTACGCTGGATGGGGCCAAGGTCGGGATGAGATAATCACCGTGCGAACCGAAATGAGCCTGCATTAACTCTTGCTGCCCTGGAAATGTGGGCAAGCCAGTAGAAGGCCCGCCTCGCATCACGTTAACGATTACAACTGGAGTTTCAGTTATCACGGCTAGTCCAATACCCTCTTGCATCAACGAAAAACCTGGACCTGAGGTTGCAGTCATTGCTTTCTTTCGTGTCCATGAGCATCCAATAGCTGCCGTGATTGAGGCAATTTCATCTTCACATTGGAGAAAACGTCCAGGATTTTCAACGTAGGGTAGATGTGCCGCGATGTGCTCCATCAGGCTGCTTGAAGGGGTAATGGGATATCCAAAATATCCATGTAATCCTGAAGCAAGAGCTGCTTCAGCAAGTGCAATGTTTCCTGATTCAAAATGCCTTCCGCTTAAAATTCTTTTTCGCGTGCTCATGTTCATCGTGCCTCCAGAGGTTGAGCTACCTCTTCTAGCTTGTGGATGGATAATGCAAAGTCTGGACAAGCATACACGCATTGACGACATGCGACACACTTGCCGTTCTCGACTGGATAGAAATATCCCCTAGTATTCTTTTCATTACTCATGTACAAGGCATCATCTGGGCAAACTGTCACACAAATTTGACATCCTTTACAACGGCCTTTATCAACAGCAACAACCTTGTCCTTTCTTTTTCCCACGACATAGACATCAAATCGACCATTAGTAACTCTCTCTACGGTTTCCATCTTCAAGGCCTCTCATTACATTCCAGTTACTCCCGTGAT
>JAJRXH010000214.1 GCA_024276395.1 archaeon | reverse complement strand
CTTTAGCATATAGAACAGATCCAAGGCTATTAAGACGACTGGCAACAAGATAAGAATTACTGGACTTTTCAGACAGGTGAAGCACGTCTCTTAGACATTCCAGCGCTTCTTGTAACAGGCCTTTCGATGAAGAACATTCCTCATCCTAATGAGACATGTGATCTTGAAATGGAGTGGATGTGTGGCAGCATTGACCAAATTTAGTGCCTTCCGAAGCGCTGACACGGCATCATCTAGTCTCCCTAAGCACCAATAAATCGTTCCGGTAATGTATGAAAGGTGGCAGTTTAGTTGATCCAAGCAACGGAATGTTAAATGCTGCTTAAAAAACTCAAATTTTTCTTGCGCATCCGCCAAGAGATCCTCCGCACCGGTGATTAATCCCATCCTAGAAAAAAGATCAATTTTTTGGATGAGAAGTTCTAGGGAAAAAACTAACTTTCATCGGTGAAAGTAGTGCATCTTCTGGAATGAAATCTGCATTTAGAATATCAAAAAGATAATCAATGGTTTTTTTGGCCTCTGGATACCTCCCAACAATGATCAATGATGGTATTTTCAATAATAATAGTTCGATATGGGAAGTGTACATTCGTGTCAGGTCTTGATTTCCAGTAACAAGCAAGTTCACTTGATTGATGACTTCATCATAGGTGCCAACTTCAAATAATTTCGTTAACTGATCATATGGTCATCATTCTTCTTCATCAAGAAAAGCCAGATTTGGAAGTAACGAGTCGCTGTCTTGATATCTTAGAGCATTGCGCAAGAAAGGAGAATAATCCAAACATCAAGCAACGCTTGAAGGCATGCCAGATTCTAGTAAAAATCAATGAATCACGTGTGTCTGGTGAACGTTTACGAAAAAAAGAGCGAATCAAGGTTGAACAAGTGTTAGAATCACTCATTCACGAACCATTAACGAATCACGAGGTCTTGTTTCATTCAACCATTGCCTTGGTAAAACTTTATTTTGACGAATTGAAATATTCCAATGATCCAGATCCTTTTTCGTGCTTGCAAGATACTTTGGACAGGTTGGCAGAGTTGGCACGGCACCAACACACCATTCTCACGAAAGTGCAATCATTCTAGATCAAATCCAAGTTTGAGCTAATTAAGGGGAATTTTGACCGTTCTCGTCGGTTGATTACCAAGGCAGAACAACTGGCACGACAATGGAAACTGCATCGTTTCGAGGTCGTCATTTCAGATGACCATAATCGTTTACTAGAAATCATTGATCAATGGAAGGCATTATCATTGAATCAATTATCCTTGGCTGAACGAATCGCTCTCACGCACGTGGATAGGTTATTAGCGGCGATGATGAACCGTCGCCTTCTCATCGAACATGTTGAACTAATTAAGGAAGATCCCTTATTTCTTCTCCTTTCATTTGAAGCAGGCGTACTGTTGCACCATGTGCCTTTTAAAATAGACATCCATGGAAACCCGCACTTGTTAAGCAGGTTTCTGAGTGTAGTTCTGTCTTTCAGTAGAGAAATTTTCTCACAAGGGTTAGAACGTATCAAAATAGAACGATATGATGTCATTCTGAGATCTCTAGAACTCATAATTATTGCTTACATGTATGAGGGTCCATCATATCAGGCGCAGCAAAAGTTAAAGCGATTGGCTGCTGAAATAGAACGACAACCTTTCCTCATTCAGCAATTTGAACAGAAAATGACTTATGGCATTGAAAATGAATCTCGATAGTCGAAGACAATTAGACGAGTTAATTCATGCGTGCATTTCACTGTGATATCATTTTTCAGTCTTTCCTTTTGGAGCCATCATCCACCGAGATGCTCGAACTTGGTAAGAAATCTTGCTCGTGAGATTGTATTATGGTGCTTGTGGATGTTTAATCTAGTATCAATTTAACATGTTAAGTAAGAAAAAGAAGAAAAAGATTACCAAATCCTCTCTACTTGGATATGTTCCAGCGACTTCCTTGGTGTTTAACTCGCTGTTATTCATATTGAAGTGGAGAAGGTCCAAGTAAAGTCGAAAGAACAGTTTAACAGAAATCACGAGGTGAAATTAATGGAATCATCTTCCCTTCCAAAAGAACTGGAAAATCAAGACATGCTTGACTCATTTAACACTATAATAGGTCATCTTGGCTGGTTGGAAAAGATTTTTGTTGTTTTTGGCCTGGGTCTAGGATCCATTGGAACTCTTAACTTGATACCTGACTTGAAATTTGAGTTACAGTTCATTTCAGGATTAATGTTAGTTTTTGCAATGAGCGAATTTATTGTTTTAGCCATTAAAGGGTTGTCAATAAGGCTTGGCTTGGACAAGTACCTCATTGCTGTCATTACTGGAGCTTGTGCACTCTTTCCCGAATTGATCGTGGTAACCTTCCTCATTCTTGCTGGAGGCCAAAGTGCTCAATTTGCAGTCACTCTCATCCTCACGACTGTTCTCATCAACATGCTCATGCTGGGGGTTGCCATCATCTACATCACGAGAAGGGCACCTCACAAGCCGTCTCCAGCCATTAGTACTTTAGAATCTGAAAACTTGTTGGGGATGATCATGTTTAGCTTCATTCTTGTGTTTTATTCCTTGGTGGTAGGGCAGGGAACGGTGGTCGAAGTCATAGCCATTGAATGGATTGGTGGCATTGTTCTTCTCCTCATTTACGGGGCTTTTATCATTAATCTTGGTGCCTTTCTTCGTTCATTGAGACAAAAATCTGATGAAACCGTTTCTGAGTCACGTCCTGCTTTAGCATCTAATCATCACGATGAAGGTTTTTTTCATCGCATCCGAACACCCGCGTTCATTTTTCTGTTCATTCTTGGAATTTTAGGTAGCACGTTGGGTGGTGATCTTCTTTCGGAAGCAATTGAACATTCATTGGAGCAATTTGAAGATCTTCCCTTGCTATTTCTCACGGTCGTGATTGGTACTTTTACCACACTGCCAGAGATTCTCATTACCAGTCGGGCCTTGTTAGATGAGAGCACCGCTGAACTAGGAATCAACAATCAGATAGCTGCCATTACTCAGACGTTTTATGTGCTCTTTGGATTTTGTTTTCTCATTGCTGCAATGGTTGGAGTTCAATTGGTTCTCTCTCCCGAGTTTGCCTTGCTATTTGGATCCATTGCAGTGATCGCTCTGGGACTAAAATTGAGCATCATTGATGATCACAAAATTACAAGAATGGAGGGTATTTTGCTGTTTTTGATGACCCTTTCTGGCATAACATTCTTGTTATTCGTCTTGTGAGCTCTAGCCAATTAATTAGGTGCCTGATGCAGTGAGGCTGCTGTGGAACAATGCGGTCAATTGTTGCTGAAGAGTAGCTGACCTCATTGCTCTCCATGGCTATTTTCTAATTCTTTTTGGATCAAATTTTCTAAAACTTCTTGGCTATTTTCTACTTTTTTTTAGTTCTTCTTTCTTGTTTTCTTAGAACAAGAATTGAATTCTTTCAAATTCGCTCTAAATTGTCATGTTTCTGGAAAATCACCACATCTTGTGACCACGCGCAAGAAAAAGATATTCACTAGAAGGGGGTTTTAGTTGTTCATTGAGAAATGAGATCTATCATTGAGAGTAAAAGAATTTTTGAGCGAGTTATCAGCATGTTGGTTCAATTCTATCGTCATTGATTAGAAACTGGTAAATGTTGCTGACGCTCCACGTGATGATGAGATTTCGAGATATGAATGTGCTTTTTCATTTTTTAAATCTGCTATTAACAAGCTCAAAAAGAGTCGTGTCTTTTTGCAAGAGTACGTGATTGATCGTAAGACTTGGAACGTTAAAAAATTAACAAGCTCAAAAAGAGTCGTGTCTTTTTGCAAGACCTCTAGTCGGGTGCTTGTTTCTAAGAATGATGAGATTTCTATAAACGAACCACCGTTTCTCTCTTACATCGGTCATTTTGTGACGCGAAGTGGTAGAAGAAAGGAGAGACTGCATCAAGTCATGATGAAGCATTGTTATCTTGAAAATCTTCATTCTCATCTGATACCTCTTCATCTTTGAGCATGAAAGAGGGATGTGGCGTCATGTAACGCCGAAGTAGTTCGAGGGCAGCTGTTCTCATTGCCTCAGAACGACTCAAAAAAATTTCAAGCAGAACTAATACATCTAACGCGTCAATGAG
>JAJRXH010000213.1 GCA_024276395.1 archaeon | reverse complement strand
CTTCTCCAGCGAGTTGACGTTTCAGGGTAGCATTTATCTTGCAAGCTGCCCACAAATCTGGATCTGGATATACTGAATGAGGGTGGACTTTGACAATGATGTCGTTAACAAGGGGCTTTTCTGGGAAATTTTCTGGCATTTGTTTCTCCTTCTCCTTGAATTTTGGGATGGGGCATTATTTTTGTGGAGTAGAGTGATTGACATCGCTTTATGTTACTAGGTAGTTCGTTGGTGGTGCGATTTAAGAACCAAAAGAGAGAGTTAATTCTAAGAAATCTGTTGCATGTTCGTGAAAAAAAACGGTAGAATGGAATAATTCTTGTGACACAGAATCTCAAATTCCAGGGAAATAATATTTTAGTCCTTCCATTGTATTTTTCTTGTAGGCTGCATTTTTCACCACGAAATCTTCTAGGATGCGGGTTGCCCTCTCCAATGTCCAGTTAAGGGTTGTAACGACCTTTTCCCTGGTAAGTTCTCCTCCATTTTGAGCTGCTAATTCTAGTATCTTTTCATGATCATTGGTTAGACCTAAATCATTGAATTCTACTACTCTGATTCCATTAGGAAGCTCTCGTATTCTAGCGATGAGCTTTTGTTCCTGCAGAATTTCGATTGCTCTAATGATATCAGCTAATGAATATACGACACCGTCAGTTTGTCTTACTAGATGTGAAATGATGGCAGCGATGCTGATGATACCACCAGTTTCTTTCATTCGTGATCTTCCTAGCTCTAAAATTTGGAGAGCTAAGTACTCATAGTAAGAACCTCTTCCTGTGAGGCTTTCTAGAAATCCAGGCTTTTTATGGATGGTTCCAATTCCCAAATGCCGTGGAAGTCCAAGTTCTTCTCGTAATTCCATGATGAGTTTGGCTAATTCTGGACTCTTTTTGATTTCATTGCTATGTTTTCTTTCCAGTTGTTCTAGTCGTTTTTGCAGCTCTCTTACTTGCTTGATCATTTCCTTGATTTCTTCTACAGCCAACTTGCTTCCACGGATGCGTAAGGTTGCTTGCTTGCGGATATCTTCCTCTATCTTTCTGAGTCCCACGTAGTTTCACCATTCCCTATAGGGATTCTTCAAGCGGATAATGAACGCACATCATTTAAAAGCATTTGATGAAGGCCTTGGAAAACGACAGCTTAAAAAATTCTTATGCATTCTTTGCGCATGAAAGCAGAAATTGTGGTGTAATTGATGAGTGAGATAGGAATCGTGATAAGCGCTGATTACTTCCCCGTAAATGAAATCATAAATTTAGCATCATTCATTGATCAGTTGGGTTTCTCTCAAGTGTCAGTTCCAGAGATGTGGGGACATGATGCAGTTACCTTGCTGTCATTGCTTTGTCATCTTACAAAGAAGCCACGGATCGCTTCTGGAATCTTTAATATGTTCAGTCGCACGCCAGCGTTGGTGGCACAAACCTCCGCTTCGCTTGATGAACTGTCAAATGGTCGATTCGTGTTGGGTTTGGGACTAAGTGGTCCCATTGTGGTTGAAAAATGGTATGGTGTTCCTTTTAAGAAACCCTTGAAACGCACCAAGGAATTCGTGGAGATCGTGAGAATGATTTTGCGAGGTGATCGACTGGAGTATGATTCCGAGTTTTTTGGGCGGTTAGAGAATTTCAAGCTTGCGATGAAACCACCACGGAAAAAGATTCCAATTCACATTGCGTCACTAGGACCTAAGAATGTTGAGCTTACTGCAAGAATAGCAGACGGTTGGATCCCAGTGATGATGCCAATCGAATCCTTCAAACAAGAGGTGCTAAAGGTGAAAAAAATTCTGAAATCGGAAGGACGAGATCCAGATTCTTTTGCGATCACGCCTTTCGTGTTATCTGCCGTCGGCCGTGATGAGGAAACGAAACAATTACTAAGAAATCACCTTGCTTATTACTTTGGAGGAATGGGGGACTTTTATAATAATATGCTTCGTAGGATTGGATATGAGGACGAAGCTGGAAAGATTAAAGAGTTCTGGTCCAAGGGTGATCGGAGAGCAGCTGCTAACGTGATTGGTGATGATTTACTCAATGAAATTTGTGTGAATGGTGATGAAGAAGAGTCGAGGGCGCAGTTACAGAGATTTTTCGAAGCAGGTGCCACTTGTCCTTTATTGTCACTTCCCTTCAAGTCTCAGACCAAGCATGTACTTGCAACATATCAAGCCCTCGCACCGATTAATTTTGAATGATTCTCGGATGGTGTAAGGTAATGAATTCTTCTGCAAGTGAACTTAGGAAGACAATAAATGGATTTTTAGAACGAAAAGATCTAGAAAGAGCAAAGAGGTTGATCGAAGAGACACTTCAACGTGCACAAGTTGAGAAAAATGAGGGACTGAAGGCCGAAATGCTGCGCTGCAAGGCATTGGCACTGTATTATGAGATTATCGATGGTTACATTCCAGAAGAAGATGTTGCTTCCGTGTTGAGTCAAGCGTTTGAACTACTTGAAGAATCCGGTAACCTTGCTCGATATTATGGTGATGCTGCGCAGCAAGCCTGGGTTCGGTTGACCATGGCATTATTTAGAGAATATCAGTTAGAGTTGACTAGGGTGAGTCATCTTCTTGAGGATGCTCTACTTCGCTCAAAAAGAGGCGATGATAAAGAAATGCTTTTAGAGACGATATTTTTTATGGCTCGTGTGCTTGATAAACATGGCTTATTGTCTCTAAAGGAATCACTGATTGATGAAGCCTTGATGACATCTCAAACCATTAATAAGAAGGAATATCTTCCTTGGTTCTTGGTTTACAAGGCAAAAATTGAATTATCTCGGGGAAACTTGGATAATGTAAAGTCCTTGACCGAGGAAGTTTATGAAGGTTTGGCAGATGCGGTGCATCTTGAAGAACTCTCCTTGTTACTTGAACGCTTGAAAGCAGATGATGCCTATCTTCGTGCACAAATGAGTAAGTTAAAAGCAAGCCTTGAGAACATGAACGAAAGAAAACTGAATTACATGGTTGATCTAATGATCGTTGAGCAAATACTCGAAGAAGATACCGATGACCTCTCTGGATATCTGGAGTTATGTAGAAATTACATCTTGAACTGGAGATTTAACCAGTATTGGGGGCGAGCGTTATATTACATCATTCTTCATCTTGTTTCACGGGGCCATCTGGATCCAGCCAAGGAGTTCATTCAGATATTAACAAAGAGAATTCGACAACAAAAAGGGTTTACTGAATTTTATCGCTATTTAGGCGAGTCTTTAATGGGTTATGTTTCCTTGATGGAAAAAGATG
>JAJRXH010000212.1 GCA_024276395.1 archaeon | reverse complement strand
TCATCCGTGAGTCTGCTGTCGTTCCGTGCGTTGCGAGGATAAAAAACGAGTCCTCGTAGGATTACCCCTGGTCACGGGTGTTTTCTCTCTTTATTGTTGGTGTTTCTTTCGTTCAATGTTTCATCTTTACTTTTTTGAAAGAAAACCGTTCATCTATTACTGCTGAAGAAGTCTGTACCAAAAGAATTGTGTCACGTGAAATGCGCCAAGTGTTCCACTATTTTCATCAAGACGGATGCTGAGAGGAACTGCTTCGAAAGAAGAGTAAGAAAAAATTCGGTGATTGAAATCTTCATCCAAGAAAATCTCGAATGGCACTTGTTTTGTTGAATTTTCCTTTATTTCTATCGTTGATGTCTCATTTGTGCCAAAAGGAGAACTTATTCTAATTCCAGGGAAGGGAAAGATGCGAAAGTTCATTCTAATGGGATTACTTGCGTGATTTTCAATCGTCAAGACAGCTTCTCCCCTTTCTTCAACTACCATTAGTTGGACTTTGAACTTCGGTTTTTCCTCGGTGTCTAAAGAAATGCCGCTGATGCTGGGCGGAAGGCTTGGAACACAATATTCTTCACCAATAAATCCTATGATTTGATCTGGATGCCCCGTGATGGTAAATATGAGTTTTTCTTTTTTACTTTCATTCGTGTAACTTGAGAACTGGTTCAATCGGAGCTGTTTTATTAGTTGAATCATCCGTTCCTGTTTCCATTGAGTAAATCGAATTTCCCGGTCTTGGAATTCTTGCTCGGTGATGGTTGGGGCTTGAAATGAAGCGTTGGAATGGCGTGATAACCACGTTTTAGTCAGTAATAATGCTTCATATTTTAGCATCCAATCATTGAGCGTCTCATTACCAATTACCGCTGGTAATAATCCATATTTTTGGTACACGTGACGTGCTCTCGTGTTATCCTGAGACATTTTCAGAAATGGAATGGCCAACTCTCTTGATTCAATGCGCTTGATGGATGTGGCAATCATTTGGCTTCCAATGCCCAGCCCTTGATAATCGGGATGCACGGCAAAATTCACGATTTCATTGTAAAAGTCGTATAATTGGTCTAATAGGACTCTTCCCACGACCTTATCATTCAGTTCAGCTACAAGATTAACGCAGTACCAAGGATATGACAGCCAGCGTTCATATGCCTCTGGTGGACGATCATCATTTTCGGTTAAGTGAAATATTTCGGCAACATCCTTGGCATCTTCTTTTCTAAATTCTCGAATGATCAACCTTTCATTATTATTTTCAGTCATGTCGATTCCTCAGTTATGTTCTCTTTTAAAGAAGGAAGGAATGCTTTTTTCGTGCTTTCATCAAGAAATGTGCTCCTTCGGTGAATGTGGATTGGATTCAAGTCACATCCAAGTTAACGTCATGTTTCTTTCATTTATGTCCGTGTTTGTTTTTGATTGAGTTCTTCTTTACATTTTTACGTTCATTTCTAGATCACGGAATTAATGGTGATGGCTCAGTTAGTGATGAATCGAGTATTTTTTCTTTTAAGCTAGTGTGTCTAATGTTTTTAACGCTGCAAGTTAATCTTTGATGGAAAGGTATGTATCGAGATGTTTCGAGGAAGACATCATCTCTTAGGATGCAAGGAATCTAAGAGTACATGCTAACACCTACTTTCCCAAGAAAAAAGGAGTGATGGTAATGGATATCATAGTTCACATTCCTGAATATCTACTATCCCAAATAGATGAAAGAGTCCGAAAAAGAGAATTTGCCACTCGCTGTCAATTTATCTCTCGGGCCGTGAAGGCTTATCTTGAACAGCTTGCAGAAGACGTGTCGCGAGAGAAAGAGGTTCAGGTGACTGGACTGGAGCGTGCAGAACAACAAATCATCAAGACAAGTCGTTGAAGATCGAAAAGAAAGAGAAGATATCGTGTCTTTCCTTTCTTCTCGACTCTTTGTTTGGTTTAGTAGTGATGATAGCATCGTGCCGGTGGATACGTGAAAGTAATGGGAATTCGAGAAAATTCTTGATTGAAGAACACGCCTGTTCCACTTCTCACGTTAGAGAGCAGTCGTTCCCATCGTTCATCAAGGGGAATTAACTTTCGTAAATCACGGATTCCAATAGCCATGGCACCAGCAATGACGGTGCGAATGTTATTTAGAATGGGCATCAAGGACTGAGAAGTAGGCACGGACTGATCTGCGAGCCATAGCCCCACTTTTAATGATCTTCCCATCCGGCTAATGACTTCGATCTTGTCTATCAGGCTTGGCATTCGGAAGAACCGCCAAGCTTCATCTAGGAAAATGACAACACCATGATATTTTTCCGGATCGTATAGCCGTTGATTCACGTATTGGAAAAGGCGATGCAGAACATAACCGATGAAAATTTCTTGCCCAATCGCAGATTTTATTGGTACCACGTCAATGACGTGAAGGTTCCCGCCAATGCAAAGCCGTTCGATGTCGATGTCTTGCCCCACGTCGAAAATTCCAATGCTTCTGAGAATGTTAAGGCGAGGAAGGATGGATTCGACTGATTGCTTGTGAAGGCTCACGACTTCTCCATTGCGGTAGCAATTTGAGTGACTACAAAAGATCTTGACCCATCTACCTTCTACTTGTGAGTTGGCCCATCGAAGCACGGCTAAAAATGAAGAAAGTTTATCGCGGACTGGAGCTCTAAAGTATTCTTTTTGCCTGTTTCCTTCTTGGCTTTTTCCATATACGAAAGGAGTTCCAGGTTGCCCATCTTCGTGAATGGAACTATTCCTCGTAAAATGTCTTTTGAATTCACGATAATAGTCCATCAAGTAGGTGATTGCGGTAGCAGTGAGGTTTAAATTCTCGAGAATGAGGTTAAATAGGGCAAGATCTTCCTCACTGGTTCCAAGCTGTTCAAAATGTATGGAATGGGGGCGAAGTGTTGTTGTCTGAGCAGCCTCGTGTGATGGAGTTGATGAGATTGGATACACGTGATAGCGGTCTCTTGGAATTCCAGCTGGCTTGTAATTAAGATCATCTAACAATTTCACGGCATCCAAGTTTCGTTGTCTCATTTGTTCAAGTTCAAGTTCATCTAGTGGCATGTCCATCTGGTAGAAGTCGTCATGCTTGAGATTGAAGACGATGATGCTTGGCGGGGTCTGTGAATTGGACAAGAATTCCTGAATGAGATGCTTGATTAGCATAGTCTTCCCCCATCCAGTGGTTGCAAAGATAGCTCCATGGAGAAAGATTTGATTGTAAGGAAGAGTGATGGAAGTTACTGGCCGGTATATACCATCTGGAGTTGAATAAGCACCGAGAGTAAATTGTTCCAGTTGTTTTGAGAAGTCGCGCATGATGACAAGACGAACTTCATCTGGATTTGCAAGATATGCCTTGCTCTCACGTTCTGGAGGCCTTGTTGGACCGTAGATGTCACGTGGATAATGAGGATTAACGTGTCCAATGGATTTTACGATGAGACGAAGGGCATCTTCAGATGTGGATGAAAACGGAAAATCTGGGGTCTTGTAATAATCACTTCTTGACATATCTTTTGAATTGATGAACGCAGCGCTAGGAATGATTCGTACATCTTCCACGATTCCAAACGTGATGAACTTGAAAGTAGAATTATCTGGTTTCACGACGTCTGTCTCTATCCTCAAGATTGTATTGATTCCAAGCACGGAGGAATAGCGGTGTGCCGCTTGTGGATGCACGACAACCGTGAATTGATCTGTTTCGATTTCTTCTTCATATCCCCCAGCAACCACGCCCACGTAATTCTCGTCTGTGGTCACATCCTCTCGTGGTGAATCTAACGTGTCTAACATCATTTTTTACACCATACTGCGTGCTTTCGATTGTTTTTCGTTCTTTCTTGGTCAGGGAAGGAATAATTTCTTTCGGAGATACCGTGCTAATTCTAAGTCTTCTTCATCAGAAGATGCTTCTAACTCTTCAATTATTCCTTTTATCATGTTATGTATGTCACTTCGATGAACTTTTGCATAATTATCAGCAATGACAATTCCATGTGGCAAGCCTGCCACGTGTCCAGAGCCTAATGCCATATAATAGACTTGATTGGCTATTTCTTCAATCCATTGCTCGTACATGTCCTCATGAAGGCAAAATTCAATTCGCAACGGAGTGCTATATCTCCGAGTCTTCACGTAAAAAAAGCCCGTGTTCTCGTAAAACCATTTCGTCATGCTTGATGTCGATCGTTTTTTTTCGTTCTTGGTAAATTGTAGACGCCACAGATTAGATCGTTGCCCTTCCATGAGTAATTCGTCATAGAGTGCTCCATCTGATCCGTACCAGGCAGCTGTTTCAATTCCGTTTTTCAAGAACCACTTGATGCAGTAACTTGCTGTTGGCCGTTTCACGACTCCAATGAGTCTTATTCCCCTTTCTGTTGCCCTTTTTATTTCTTCTTGGAGATATTCTAAAAGGCTCTTGCCTCTTTCGTCTTGATAACGTAGCTGGTTTACAAAGCGATAAGATCCGTAAATTTGTCCATCACGGAGGATGATGTCACCCCTTCGTGCATTTTTCAAGCAAAAAATTGTTGCAACGTGTTCGGATGTCTCTCTCATTGCATCAACACGTTTTTTCCAGCTTTCTCTCTCGTGATAAGGAAGCGAAAGAAGCTCATCTGGAATGGTATTGAAAAATTCATCGGGATTATTATAATAATTCGTCGTCCCAGTTCCCGTGTGGAGTCTGCTAGAACTAGGAAGCACGGCCATTGCATGATGAAAGAATGAATGGAGTAATTCTGCAAAGCTTTCTTCTGGCTGGTAAATGACTTTTTCAAGGATGATTGGGAGCATTGGCATCTCGATGACTTGTTCTACAGACGGAGCTCCAAAGTATTTCAGGCGAACCACTGTTACTTTTCCAACGACTAATACTCCTTGATGAAAATTCCACGTGAGTAATCCACCATCAATTGCCCAGATGCTTCTTCCTTGGAGAAAATGACGCATGTTTCTTGGTGTGGGTCGTTCAAGTTCATGAACGGAAATTCCATCACCAGATATGGCATTTTCTATCAAAGGCGCGACAATAGTGTCGTCTCTTGAATCAAACGCGCTGATATCATCCAATGGCAACCGTGGAAATTCAAAAGCTTGTTTCAACGCCTTGGCAGCTCGACGATGGAAGCTTGTTAGCATTCTGGAAGGCAAGGAAATTTCCACCTCATCAATTGCATCTTCCTCGCTTGCTTGGTCTAACCTCCACGTGCAATCCCACTTTTTAAGAATGTTGTTTGCACTGAGAAACGATGTCATTTTTCACCTCAAGTTACAATCGGAGGTGAGGTGACAAGTTATTGCTGAATTATCGGTTTTCATCAAGTGAAATTTTTTCACTTCTGAAGCTCGATCTATTTGCATGATTTTGGTAGATAAATTCCTGAAATTCTTTTCATTAAGATTTAATCGGTGATTTGCTTGTTACAGCTCTACCTGGGTGGCTTCGTGATTGAAAGATGAATGGTTCCAGAATGAGTGTGAAATGAATTTTTTACTACTATCATAAGTGTCATAAGATCGTCTTTTTTATGTGATTTGTTGAAGTAATTTTCCTTTTATAATCCTCTAAAAGGATATTGAGGATGCTTTTGAAAGTTTCTATTTGTCTTGGAGCATCAAATGTGTTAGATCTAGTCTAAACATCTAAACAATAATAATCTAGAGAGATCTCGAAATAAGTGGGGATAGATCTTCTTGATCGCCCCCTCATTTCTTTGGATTTCCGATAGGAGGTTAAATGAGTGAATTTTGCAAGAAAAACGGTATATTATTATCTTTCGTGACTGTTTTGTTTATTGGAGCGGTTGTAGTTCCTTACCATGTCTGGATTGCAGGTTCAATACCCAAGATTTCTCCTACATCAGTTGTGGAAATGGAAACGTTGAATGAGTCAATACCAGTATCATTTAGTAGTTCCAAGAATTTCAGTTCAAGTATCGTGAAAAATGTTACCAACATTCCAGAATTCAATTATAGTCCTCTTGTTGAAAACTTACCAGGCTTTAACGATGCTAATACCACCGTATATGTGGGAAATGATGTGATACCATTATCGATGCCGAGTCTCTACTGGTATAACGTGACGTTTTTGAATGTTACAATCTTTAATGATCATGATTCAATTGGAGCTGGTGACATTTACTTTAAAATATGGATAAATGGAAACTTGACTAGAGAACCTCTTGCTGGTAACTATCCCTTCAATGATGGAGAAAGCAAGATTTTTAATCTTCCAGTTTTTAATGGTTGGGCTTGGAACATCTCAATTCGAATTGAGATTTGGGATGCTGATACCGGGTATGATGATTACGTGGGCAGCATCGTGTATGCTCATCCTACAACAACTAATCAGACGATTACGATGCTTACAGATACGGGTGATGCGAGTCTTTCGGTCTCCATTACCACTTATTTAGGATTACAAAAGTTCACCATGACAGCTAGTGAACTGTTAGAAGGATATAAGCCATACATCTACATAGAAGATGGTACTAGTGGGACGGAAGAGCCTAACGCTGTTCACGGAAGAGTTGTCAAGGGAAATGATTCTATTTTCCAGAAAGAATTGTTAGCATTGCAATATTTTTTCTATTGGGATAAAGAAACATTTGGGACTCCTACTTCCGTTGATGTCCACGTAAATGATTTCGAAGAAGTACTGTTGTTTGTTGACCCTACCAGCCTAGGAAGGCCGGTACGTGTTGTTTTGGATGTTGCCAACACTACTCGTCCATCTCACGATATTCAAGTCTATGAGGTGAATCATGGGAATGTTGGCACTTCGATGAATGTGTCTCTTGGAATACAAGAGGAATTCCAGCCGTTTTTGGGTTCTTTAGTTAACGTCACTTATACTAAAAATGACCTTAATATCGTTCTTGGACAGTACTTGACGACTTCTTTATTTGGATCATCAACAATTAACATTACGGTAGCAACGTTTTATCATACATTTCAACTAGGAGGTCCCACTAGTTCAATTAAAGGAGATACAGAAATCTCTTATCATTATGAAATTAATGAATTGAATGACACGATTCTTGAGAATTGGTATTCCATTCTTAATGATACTTTGTATGGAACGATCATCACGGTGAATCTTGGGGTTATTGATTATACCACGCCAAGAATTAGCCCATTCACGTATGACGTGGTCAATCCATTTCAGGAACCATACATTGTTAATGCCTGTGATAACGTGATGGAAAATCTAGAGTACTTT
>JAJRXH010000211.1 GCA_024276395.1 archaeon | reverse complement strand
CCTTTTGGACTTTCCGGAGTTCTTCAAGCTGGTTTTCGTCATTGACTTGCTGGGTTTCACGCTGCTGGGAATTGGCTGTCTTGGACGTGGATTGTTCCTACTGATGAGGAAACATGATGATTCAGAACAATCCTCATTGATGCTACTTGCTGGAATGGGAATTATAGGATGGGTCATCTCCCGATTTCTCTGGCAGCATGTAGAAGCTCCCGAGATGTTTGAGATTTTCTTCTTGCGTCCGCCACCTCCTCCGCTTCCACCACCCTTGGCTCTCATATATCTCTTGATGTCGTCTCCGCCAGCCTTCATCATTCTGGCGTGTCTTTCCGCGGTGCTCCTAGCGTTTGGCTTGTTGTGTCTGGGACAATTTTTTTCAGGGAGCGACATCTCTTGTGGTCTCATCGTGTTGTATGGCTTGCTTAACTTGATTTTCACCTTAGCCTTCTTCGTGCCGTTGTTGCTGTCGTCTCCAGCGATTCCCAGAGGTATCTTGCTTGATCTTTACTTCCAGGGATTACTTGGTAAGACCTTTGCCATTCCAATGTGGGGTGTGCTGACGTTCGCAACAGCAAGAATCAGGTTTGATGGTAGGAAGAATCCTTGACTTGATGGAGAGAAAGAAATCCAATCGTGACAACAGGAACTTATGATGGAGAAAAATCCTCGTGCTCTCATTGATAAATGGCATTTCTCATTGAAATGGTTCAAGATAAGGTGAAAAGAAAAAAGATTCAAGAAATAAGAAATGTGGTTTTTTTAGTCAATATCCTCAAAAATACCTTCTAATTTTTTGAGAACTTGCGGAAGTCTCGTGTATTCCATTTCTTCTGCTGGTAATCGGTGTGGCTCGAAAATGCCATGTCTTCTCATGTACTCTGCTATCTCTGAGGCTTTTTGTCGTGTGAGGTCAAAGGCCGGGTCATCGAACATGTCGACAGGTCCATGTAGCGTTCCATTAGCTAATTGAAAGCCGGCGCAAATTACTCGTGGAGGTCCATCGAATCTCAGTGGACGAGCATCTTTGAAGCTGACGGGCATTAATGGGCCGTTGTGGCTTCCTCTCATCCATCCTTCCACGAGATGTGGGAAAGCAAAGGCTTCCGTGATTTCACCGACAGATGGTAACCCGTTTTGTGCTCTCACGATGAGCACGGGATCGTCTTTTCCGACGTATTTTCCAGCAATTAATGATAATCGCTGAGTAGAAGCAACAGCAGCAGTGATTCCAAGAGTTGCACTTTCTACAGACTTGATGACGTATCGTGATGTGTTTCCGATTAAAGCAAGAATGGTATAAGTGTCTTCAGGAGTTTTTAAGAAAACTCGCTTGTTTTCCTTGATGTCATGAATTTCAAACTTGAAGCCATCGGTCATTTTCGGATCAATCACGAGACCCGATGTGTTAAATGGGTCTGCAAATATTCGGAATAAAGGTAAGTTCCACGCTGCTGGGCTGCATTTATCGGCCATGAACACGAGAACTGGTTCACTAGGACGTTCTTCCATTTCAATCTCGGCAACACCAGGACCCATTCCCTTGACATTTCCAGAAAAAGTATCTGTCAAGAGGTCTTGTCCCGCTCCATATAGCTTTAACTCCTTAGCAACTTCCGTGGCAGCTAGGAAGGTGTCCCAAGCTAACTTGTGAATTTCTTCGTTATCGGTTCCCTTGGTATGAGTCATTATCAATTCAAGGTCATCACCAGCTGCTAGAATTTTGAAATCAATGATTAAACCAGATTGTCGTGCTTCTTTTAATTTTTCTTCGGCCTTTTTCATGAGATCGGGATGTACTGACACGTGGCCAGGAAATCCACCAATATCTGCTTTTATCACGCTTAATGTGACTTTCATTACTGCGTACCTCCGTCGTACTTGACGCGATTATTACAAAATTTCTCCCCGAGCTACGACCTTTCTCTTAAGATTTAAAGGTTTTTGATTCGCAATGAATTCGTTCCATCATGACCGATATTAATTAAAGGTAGGTGGTTGTTCTTGTTTCGTGGTACCGTGATTCTAATGTCAGTTCTGAAAAAAAATTCAAAAAGAAATGATTTTACCTGGGATTTTTCATCATTGTTTCAGTGATGCTTGCCAAGTTTTATGG
>JAJRXH010000210.1 GCA_024276395.1 archaeon | reverse complement strand
AAGTGCAAATGAGGGTGTTAGATCGTTTTATGAAACTTTTTCGAGCAGTACAAGAAGATCCTTCACGGTTCCGGAAACTTCGCCCTAGATTTTCGGCCTTACTACATGGACCTCCTGGGACGGGAAAAACGATGGCCATCCGGATTCTGGCGAAAAAATACCAGATTCCGCTATTGGTCATTCATTCCGATCGTCTCATTTCGAAGGGTCTTGGCGATACTCTGCATAACTTGAGAACGGTTCTGGAGTCTAGCATGACCAAGACTGAACAAATGTCTTCTCCACTCATCATTTTCTTTGATGAACTTGATGCCATTGCTAGTGAAAGATCTTCAGAACATGAGGTTGGGGAAATTAAACGTGCGGTCACTACGTTTTTGCAACACGTGGATCGCTTGCTTGAAGAAACCGTTCGGATTGCCTTGATCGGTGCGACCAATCATGCGCAAATTTTGGATACTGCAGTCTGGCGTCGATTCACGTGGCACGTGAGATTCGATTTTCCTTCTGAACAAGGACGGTTTAATATCTTGAAGCATTACCTTCGGCTGCTCCAAGAGGAGGGAGCCACCTTGGTATCATTATCAGATGATGATATTCGATACTTGGCCTCAGATCACGTGACTCGTGACTATACGGCGGCAGACATTCGTCGAGCCATTGAAGGCCTCTTGGTTAATGTCATTCTTGGTGAGGAAATTGAATTGAAGGATATTGAAAGAGAATTGCGATTAGCTGGTGGCACTGGATGGTATTATCGGGAGTATCAGAGAGATGTTGTTCATTCTCAGTTGAACGAGGATGGTGATGAATCATTAGAAAATCATCGGCTATTTGAGAAGAAAGATGAAAAATTAGCCTTTGATGATGACATTCCACGCTTTTGATCATTGAGTAGAAAATGTGAAAATTGGATGGGTGAAAAATCGTGAAGAATGATGAAAGAAAAGTTCTTTTGAAGAAATTACGCTTGGAAAATGTTTACTTGTTTGGAAATAAGGAAATTACTTTGGATGCGCCTCTTACCATCATCACTGGACGTAATGGATCTGGTAAAACCTTGCTGCTTGACTACATCCGTCTTGCTCTAGGGCTAAAAGGAAGACAATCACGTTTTGGCCGTGGACGAGAGTTTATCTTTCCAGGAAGTTCAGAAGCACGAATTACAGTTGCCTTGCGAAATCCCCTTTCCGAGTTAACTGGACAAAGAGTGATCTCTTCAAGTGATGTGGCTTTTAATTCTGCCTTCTTAGAGCAAGATGAGATTGTCATCCAGCGTCGAATTACGATCTCTGGAAAGTGGAAGCTCTACATTCGTGGACGAGATGGTCAATGGAGGCAGCTTAATTCAGAACATCAGTCATTGTTGCAAGAAGCTCTTTCTAGTGCCGGTTTGAACCCTAAAGACACTCTTGCTTTCGTGGATGGAGAAGATTTTAACGTGTTCATTAGTGCCAATCACAGTGAGCGTTTTCAGGCATTCATGACAAAATTACAACTATCAGAGGGTTTGTCTAGAGGAATTCAAATCAGGCAAGAGATCCAAGAACGAGTGAAAGAACGTGAACACATGAAAGAACGTGTCTCTGAACTTGGAAAGTCATTGGAAGCGTTGCGTGAAAAAGAGAAAAGAAAAAAACGAATTGAAGAACTTAAAGCGAAGTTGGTTAACTTAGATCAACATGAACGATGGCGAGAAGTAATTGATGCAGAAAATTTGCTTCAGACATTGCAAAAGAAGCAGCAATCACTCAAAGGGGAACTTGATGCCTATAACAAGCAAAAGAAGCGTCTTGAAACATCCATCAAGGACCTAGAAAAGCAAAAAAAGATCTTGGACGAACAAAGATCAAGGATCGATAAAAAATGGCAGCAGATGAATGCAAGTCTCATTCGTCTTCAGCAGCAACGTAGCACGCTTCAGCAAGAAATCCGTAATCTCAAGAAACGTCTCAGTGAGTTAAGGGGTCAACAGCAACAACTACAAGCTCAGAAAGAAGTCAAGGAAAAAGAACGCGAACGAGTTCTCTCTGGTAGTCATGATGCTCGGTTGGAATATCAACGGAAACAACTTGCCAAGCTACAGCGGCAATATGAACGATTATTGGATAGCATTCGACAAGCGGAAGAAGGATTGAAGGAGATCGAAAACCAGCTCGATCAAGTAAAGATCCGACAGGCTAAAATTGAGCAAGAAAAACAACGCTTGGAACTAGAACTTTCCAAAAAGCAGCGTGAAGCCAGCGAAATGAGACGGTCTAAGGGGCGTCATGCCACGTCTTATTCACCAGAAATCCTTGAGTTTTACAAGCAAGTTCGTCATTTAATTAAAGAAAGACGAGTGTATGGTCCCATTGCTTCAGTGGTTAACGTTCAAGGGCTTTGGAAGGATGAATGGACATATGCTGCTTCAGTGGCACTAAGAAACGTGTTGACCACTTTTGTGGCTGTTGATAAGGAGGCCTTCAAGGAATTAGAAACCATTAGAAGGTCGCATCCTAAATATCAGAATATATCGCTTGGTTTAGCACGAAAGAAGCGTCATTCTCTCCTAGAACCATTGGAATCAACGAAATTTAGCGTTCTTGTTACACCCGTGCTTGCCATTTTGGATGGACCACCAGAAGTACTTGCCTTCATTCAAGGACAAGGTGGTGCTGTCATTCTTGCCCATGATTCCGAACACATTCCCACTGAAGAAATTGATGAACTCCTAAAGTCTCAAAACTCAGTCAAGATCATCACGATGACTGGGGAAGAATATTCTGCTAACAAGTGGAGCGTGTTGTCACGGTCTCTTGCCAAGAAAAAGTTACCGTCGTATTTACCTTTGTTGGGAATTCCCCTGGGAATTGAACAAGCTGGGACACGATTGGATGGTCAAGTTCAGTCTTCTGAAATTGCACGACTTCAAGGACAAATCAAGAAAATTACCAACGAACTTGAGACTTTAGGCCATGAGCGTGAACAACTGTCACGGTTCCTAGAAACCAAGAAGAAAGAAGCAAGTCGCTTGCACGAGGAAAAAGGTCGCTTGGAGACAGAAAAAAGGTCGCTAGAAAAGGCCATTGCTCGTGATGATCCTTCTGAGGTGTTAAAGCAGATAAATGCCAGCATTGATAGAATTATCACGCAACTGGGTCACGTGCAAGGAAAAGTGGAAGAACTTCAACAACAACTGGCAGAAAAGGAGGGTAAATACCAAGAATTAGTTAAAAAAGAATCTGAATTGAAGCCAAGTTTTGAAAACATCTCAAGGGAGAGATCACGGCTCCACGAGCAACATCAGCAAGCGCTGAGTGACTATTCGAGACTGAATTCTGAATTAGTTGAGATAACTCGTAAGATGAGTGTTCTTGAAAGACAACTCGATGACCTAAGCAAAAAGATTCCGATGCAAGAGAATAAGATCAACCGATTGAAACAGGCCTTGGCCAATGAAGGATACGTACATCGTCCATCCAAAGTGTTGAGCAAGTCAGACATTCTCACGAGACGGATTAGTGCTCGGAAAGAACTTGAACTTCTTAGTGATCCAGACATTGAGAAGCGCGATCTTACCAAAGAACTTCAAGAATTGCAGCGGACCATAAAGCATCTCGATCAATCCATTGATGAGCATGATCGAGACATCAAGCGCCTGGAGGCTGAGTTATCAGCTTGGAGCAAGGAATGGTCTTCTAAAGCACGTCAATTGATCGACTCAGTTAATAACCTCTTCAACATCATTTTATCGTCAATTGGGGTGAGGGGAAGAATTGATGTCGTGAACTTGCAGAATCCCGAGGATGGTCAATTATACATCAAGGTGCAATTTCCCAATGAAGAAGAACGGGACATTGAGGCTCATAGTTCTGGACAGAAGCAAATAACGTTGGTTGCTTT
>JAJRXH010000209.1 GCA_024276395.1 archaeon | reverse complement strand
ATCGAAGCGGTTGTTCTTTCATGGAAGGTAATTAGAAAAAAATCCTTCTTTTACCTTTCTTCTTGGTAGCAAAGGTCTCATGTTATCTTTTCATGGTATGATTCCACGTTTCTAAATTTTCTCGTCATTGAAAGATTTTTGACAGGAAATTTCCATCAAATTGTTGTTGTGTGCATCATAAAATCTTGTGAAGGCTTCTCGGTTGATGACAAAGTTCGCTTGCTTGTTTGAGCTCTTGTTTTTCCTTTTTGCATCCATCTTGATGTTCTCTCATCTCTTGCGGTCTTGTTGTTTTTCCATCTTATACAAGCTTTTAAATTTTGTTGAAGCGTTGTTTAATGGAAGTAGGGCGCGTGGTCTAGCCTGGTATGACGCCTGGTTTGGGACCAGGTGGCCGGGGGTTCAAATCCCTCCGCGCCCACCACTCATTACGTGTAAGTGATAGTTCTTCTCCGATAACAGAATGGAGTGGTCTCTTTATTTTTGTGATGTCGCTTTTTTTGAGGGTGAATGGGGACTGATATGGATAGAGAGTTAGCTGCTGCGTGTTTATTAACTGAACACGAACGAACTCAGTGTTCATTGCGTTCTGCTTTAAAAAAAACTAGAAAACTAGGAATTACTGATTGGCGCGAGCATTCCGCGGTGCATGCACTTGTGTTTGAAACCATCCGCCGAAAAAATGCCATTGATAGATGCCTGTATTTTTGTCTTCCAAAAGGTGTTCCACCCCCAAAAAATCATTTTATCAAGAATCTTCTCAGAGTTGCAATCTATAGGGTAGTTTTTGAAGGACATCCCCTTCCCTTGGTTCACAATACCGTTCTAAATATCTTGAAAAGTTTATTTTCTACAAATGAGACAGTTAATGAGACCTGTCGTAATGAAAATAATAATAATAGTAATCAGCTTGCTGAATGTCTTTCAGGTTCGAATTTAAAGCGTGATGATGTTGAGATTGCGGTAACTTCTCACGTGTTGAACAAGTTAACGCCTGATATCTTTTTCGACGTTTTGCGTTCCATATTAGATCCGGTTGAGCGACTTGCTGTTCAACATTTCCATCCTACTTGGTTGACGAGAGATTTGATATCGTTTTTTGGTGAACATTTTTCGATAAAGCTATTGGAATCGAATAACAAGCCCCTTCCACGTTTCATCCGCTTGAATCTATTGAGAGATGTAGATGAAACATTGGCTCTTCTACAAGAAGAAGGAGTGCAATTACAGCAAGATTCACATCTTCCAGAGATGTACAAGGTCGTTTCCACGGAAAAACCCATTCCTAGACTTTCTTCATATAAAACAGGGAGATATTACTTGCAAGACAGAGGAAGTGCCATTGTTGCTAATGTTGTTGCTCCTAAACCCGGTGATGTGGTCATTGACGCGTGTGCCGCTCCTGGCGGCAAGACCACCCACATGGCCATGTTGATGAAAGATGAAGGACAAATCATTGCTATAGATAAACATCCTAGACGAGTTGAAGAACTAAAAAGGAACGTCCAAGAGCAAGAATTTAGCATCGTGGATGTATGGTCTCATGATCTTCTCCAACCATTGGAAGAAGATCTGATATCAGCGGATAAAATTTTGGTGGATGCTCCTTGTTCAGGTCTTGGGACAATACCCCAGGTTCCCGAGGTCAAGTGGAGAAATACAAGACAAAAATTGAAGAAACTTGCTCACATCCAATTGAAAATTTTGGAAAACATTTCTGTTTTGTTAAAAGTTGGGGGAATCTTGGTTTATGCAACTTGCTCGATACATCCAATTGAGAATGAGGGAGTGATACAGACTTTTCTGGAAAGGAATTCTGAGTTTGAGTTAGAGTATCAAGACCCGTTCATTGGATTGGAAAGTCCTTTTATGGGCAATGTACAACGTTTATATCCCCACATTAGTGATACAGAGGGCTTTACGATTTTTAAAATGAGAAAAAAATTCTAAGGTTAATTTAATATTTAATTAATTAGATAGAAGAAATATTAGTTGAAAGAAAAAGATTGAAAGACAAGGTGTTTGACTTTTAGCAAAAACTTGAAGGTTTTCATTAAGCTGAAATCACGTGCCACGACGGCCATGTCGTCGGAGACTGGGTCTAATTTTTTCAGCACCTTTACCTTTTCTTCGTAAACCACGAGATTTTCTT
>JAJRXH010000208.1 GCA_024276395.1 archaeon | reverse complement strand
GGAAGGTAAAAATAGGATAAAAATGTAATTTTCTCGTTATTAATGATAGACGTCGGTTTAGTCGTTTGTATCGTGGTATTAATGCACTAAAAGGCTAATAATTATTCTTTTCGCCATATCAGTATCCTTTAAAGATTATCAACAGAATGTGCTCCTAGCCGTAACAATGAGAAATAATGACAAAGACAAACTGATGATGAACTTTGGTGCAGTAAGAGTGGCTCATGAGGGGATTCTTGGATAGAATGATCTTTGATGACTTTCTCTTGATTTACAGTCGAGTTTGTTTGGATAAATGATTATTTGAATGTCATCAATTCGTTAAATGGTTATCTACATCTTGTCAATGCATCGAATTCACAGAGTTTTGATAGTAGGAAGCATCTCTTAGCATCATGGACAGTTAGGTGAAGAAACATGGCTGGAGTCTCAAGAAAAAAAATTAAAATTAGACGGGGGCAAAAGATGAATTATTTAGTTCCCTTGAAAAATTTGTTATTATTCTTATTGGTCATTAGTTTCGTTGTAATCTCTTTTCATCAAGAGATGGCAGTTGGTACCATTCAAGGTAGGCTGCAAGAAAATCAAGGTCGAATGAGGGTATCATTGCCAACATTGGATGGAGTGATATCACCAGAAGAATACCAAGTACTGAATAACATTTCTAGTTTCCTTCAAGTCTACGTTTCAGTCGTGGGTGCCGTTATTTATTTCGGATTGGTAGGTAAGACCACCGGATGGGTAGCTATTGGTATTGATCCAGAAAGTGGCATGAAAGGTGCTGATATAGTCATTGGATGGGTGGTTAATGGTAATCAAGCGTTCGTGGTAGATGCCTATGGAGATACTGGTACTTCTCACAAGAGGGATGAAGAGTCGGGTGGTACGTTTGACATAATTGCATGGGAAGGGACGGAAGCAAATGGCGTGACGACCATTGAGTTTGTACGTCTTCTCAACACGACTGATCAAGAACATGACAAGGCCATTCCTGATGATGCGGAGACAATTAATATCATCTGGGCAATCGGGCCCGATACTAATGGTGATAATGATCAAGAAAAACATGATGAACGAGGTTATTATACTCTCATCATTAAATCTGGAAACACGGTCACGCAACAACCAGATCCTCAAGCTACTGAAAAAGTTGATGGCACGACACAGTTTCTCTTTCACGCGGGTATTGGCCTGCTGCTTGGCCTTGTTTTATATGTCGGTGTCCATCTTCCAACATCCATCGTCCTCCCAAAGAAAGAAACAAATTCGCTACAACAAGAAAAAAATGAACGATCACAAAAGGAAACTTGAATTATTCGACAGACCTATTTACTGTCTTTTCATTCATCAGTTAGGTTCGACATCTCCGAATTCAGAAAGATGTAAATGGATAAATTCCAAGATCAAGTAAGTTGTGTCTTTGTTACAAAGTTAGAAGGAACGGGTGGCGCGATGAGACAAAGACTTCTTGATCTTCAGGTTAAGATCATTGAATCTTACCAAATTGATTCATATCTTAGTGAAGCCATTTGCATTTTCTTTCATTCATCAATTTTCAGTAGCGGTCTAAAGAATTAATGGAATGATTTGAGTTCGTGAAATTGGTGTTTCAAGTTGGAGATTGAAGAAGAATTAACGAATTAAATAACTTGACGAGCGAACAGGAGGTTAAATCGAGATGGCTGACTTGTTTCAAAATCTTCATCCAGCAGTTATTCATTTTCCCTTGGTTGGTATTTTTATGGCTTTTGGTTCAGGCTTGATTGCCTTGTTAATCGTGTTTTCTTTAGATGTTGTACGATATTATGAGCAGAGAAAACTGAAAGAGTTGTTGACAAGAGAACGAATCGAACTGGCTTGGCGCTATGTGGGTCATTTCGAGTTTACCAGTTGGATTGCTGCCGTGATGGGTGAAGTGGGGCTCATCGTGGCGGGTCTTACGGGTCTTTATGATGCGGATGGCATTGATGCCGCTATGAATAACAAGTTCATTTCCTTCAAGGTTCAATTGTCGCTTTATCTGTTTTTCATCTTGTTGGTACCAATCATGCTAAAGGTCTACGTGGCTTTGGTACATGGTAGGTCCATCTTTGGTGCAAGAACTGGAAATGACTCACCTGATTCTCAATCTTTGACTTATAAGATTCCACCCATTCTTTACTTGTTTACGCTGGCAATTTGCACGTTTCTGGCAATGTTAATCGCTGGAACTGGTGGTAAGATTGTATACGGACATTCTATATTAGATTCCCTCGGGTTGGGATTCTTGATTCCATTATGAATGACTGCTAAGATGTGTTTGGTAACGAGAAACGATGAAAGATGGCGGACTTATTAGTATGGTGTGGATGAATAGAGTAAAGGGAATACAAAATCATGTTGTGAAAGATTGATGCGTCTCTTGTTAATGAGTAATCGTGATTGGGTGTTTCTTGTGGAAGACTCCAAAATAGAAGAAATAAAAAATATTGAGGAATTTTTGTCAAGTCCTCGATGGGAAGGCGTTATTCGTCCATATACCGCTGAGGATGTATGGAAACTTCGGGGAAGCATTCCGGTAGAACATGCTCTTGCAAGAATGGGAGCTGAAAAATTTTGGAGACTTCTCTATGATGAGCCGTACATTCAAGCATTGGGAGCTCTTACGGGCCTCCAAGCAGTACAAATGGTTCAGGCTGGATTAAAAGCGATTTATGTGAGTGGTTGGCAGGTCGCCGCTGATATGAACGATGCCCGAGAAACTTATCCAGATCAGAGCTTATATCCAGCAGACTCGGCTATTCACTTGGTTGAAAGAATTAATAAGGCCTTTCTTCGCATGGACCAAATTCAACATCTTGAGTTGGCTCAAGGAAAGAAAATTCGGCCCATTGACTGGCTGGTGCCTGTCGTGGCTGATGGTGAGGCTGGATTTGGTGGCCCTTTGAACGTATTTGAATTCATGAAAGGTATGATCCGTGCAGGTGCTGCTGCAGTTCACTTTGAAGATCAATTGTCCTCTCACAAGAAATGTGGTCATCTTGGTGGAAAAGTATTGGTTCCCGTTCGTCAATTCATCCAGACGTTAGTCGCTGCACGTTTGGCAGCCGATGTTCTTGGCGTTCCCACCATCCTCATTGCCCGAACGGATGCCAACAGTGCAAAACTTATCACGAGTGACGTTGATCCTCTTGATCACGATTTCATTGATTTCACATCTCGTACTCATGAAGGCTATTATCGATACAAGGGCGGGCTTGATGCTTGCATCTCTCGTGGACTAGCTTTTGCACCTCATGCTGACTTATTATGGTTCGAAACATCTACTCCAGATCTTGATGAAGCCCGCATTTTTTCAGAAGCAATTCATTCTAAGTTTCCAGGAAAATTTCTGGCTTATAACTGTTCTCCGTCATTTAATTGGAAAAAAATGGCTCCTCTTGTTGCAGAAAATTTTCAAGAAGAATTAGGAGAACTGGGATACAAGTTTCAATTCGTGACGTTGGCTGGCTTTCATCAGCTTAATTATGGGATGTGGAAGTTGGCAATGGAATACCGAAAAGAAGGGATGTTTGCCTACCAGCGACTTCAGTCAAGGGAGTTTAGAGCCTTGCATGACGGTTACCGAGCCGTGAAACATCAATCTTTCGTGGGGACCGGTTATTTTGATGCCGTGTCTGACATCATTACACAAGGCCAAGGTGAAACTAGAGCATTGGATGAATCGACCGAATCTGAACAATTTTGATTTCCTTTTTTTCATTTGGATCATTTCAGTTCTTACCGAGTTCCGTCAATGTTAAGGGTCATGCTATATTCTAAGAGATAATTGGTGATATTTGATCGAGTTTTCTTCATCCCTTCATTCCCTTGGGCAAGGACAATATTTTTATCTTTTCGTTGCTTGCAAGACCCTATGCGTAAGCTAACGCTAGGATGAAACATGATTACACGGAAACGTGTGATTACAGTACTCTCCGTCATTCACGTAAACCACGTGAAATGGTCGTGCCACGGGCTGACGTGAGCACGCCTGGCACGTGCTAGCGGTAACTGCGCAACCTTCTTGAATGCGCGCGTTCCAGTAGATCGTGGGGCGATGCGAATGGAACGTAACCGCGTGCATGCCGCAAAATCAGCAGCTACACGCCGAATGGACCGTGAAGAACGCTTGCTTCACGACCTCATCGCGTTCCTACACGACCCGACCACCAAGGAACGCTACCGAATGGAAGCTGGAGATTTCACCAAGCCACGCGTGTTCACCTTCCCCGTGACCGTCCTCTCAATCCTCAAGGGACGAACGAAGTCTGCACCCGTGCGAGTGATGGAGCTGTTCGATGAATTGTGCGGGAATCCCCGAATGGGGAGTGATGGTGCCTGGAAACAAGCGCGACGAAAACTCGCACCAGACATCTTCCTCGCACTAAACCAGCGACTCGTGGATCATTTTTACCGAGAGTTCGATCACGATGACCGGTGCATCCGCTGGAAGGACCACTTGCTCGTTGCCATCGACGGTAGTTACTTGACCATCCCAGACAGCAAGGAACTTCGTGAATGGTTCCCGATGCCTGAAAATCAACCGTGTCCTCGTGGCTTCCGCAAGGCCTTAGCCAGCTTTCAGGTGGACGTGCTGAACAACTTGGTCTGGTCAGCGGATCTCCTTCCCATCCAGGATGAAGGCCAGCTGCTCGTGGACGTGCACGTGTCGTGCCGACGACCGGATGCCATTTACCTCTACGATCGCCTGTACGCTCGATACGTGATCATTGCGTGGCACGTGGCTCGAGGCGAGCATTTCGTGATCCGTTGTCCCATCAAGGGCAGCTTTCGCATCGTGGACGAGTTCATGG
>JAJRXH010000207.1 GCA_024276395.1 archaeon | reverse complement strand
TGCCACGTGATCAAACACTTCAGAAAAAGAACCAACCTCTATTATCTTCTCGGCTATCCCAAAGGACTGATAAAATTTTCGTCTATTAGGTGGACAAAACAAAATGGTTTCAAAACCCTCGTGCCTGGCACCAGAGAGAATGTTCAATGCACTATGACTTGCTAACGTGGCAATTTTCCATTCGCTTGTTGTTGACATGTCACCTACATCTCCTCAACAACAAAATTTGTTCATGAAATCTTTTAAAGATCAAGCGAGATTCTTTCATTGTAACCTTTCTTTGGAGGTTAATCACGAATGGCTACCATGGAAAACCAAGATTCTCAAAAAAGAACCAAGATTTTCCACCTCATTGGTGGTATCATATCTATCGGACAACTCGTTGGAGCCATCTTCTTGACTCCAGTCCAACTCGTGAGCACTACCGGTGATGTCGTGCGAATGACATGGGACTTGCAATTTAGTGGATCATCCGTCCCAAATCCCAACATCTCGTATGTCGAGGCAACATCTCAGTTACTGGGATTTGATCTAAGTTTTCTACAGCCCATCTCAGGAATTCTCATCCCACAAGTGTTGATTATTATTGCGGCAGGCTTTTTCTTTGTAACTCTCCTGCTAAGGATTTTTGAAGTACCCTTGCTACCTTTTATTCTAGGAAAACTAGGTTCCATCGCCTGCATCCTCGTCCTATTGATGGTTTATGCTGCACTAACATATTCAGGTGCTTTACCATTGATAATGGCAGGAGGAATCGACTACATGGGAACGCTAATGGGTTCATTTGGCCTACTATTAGTTCTTACAGGGGCTACTTCAGGTCTTGGAGCTTAGACCTCGATGGACTTGATGTAAATCTCTCTTTTTCTCTTTTCTTTTACCAGATTAGCTCAATGATTAGCCACTTCCAAGGCAATATCGGTACGATAATCTAATTCTCCTTTGACTTTCTGAATGGCCTCATAAACAACATCTCTAACCCTGCTCATCTCAGTTCCACTGCTAAGAAGAGCAAGAGCTCGGCTTCTCGAGGTGATCACTTGACCTTCTTTTAAATCTACCGAAGCATAATATAATTCAACATTTTCTGGTAACTTGGAAGGAATTTCTATCGGTCTCCCACTAAGAGGGTTCTCTGGATAATTCCGAGGAACTAAATAAACACAAACCGTTCCTTTTTTCTCAAATTCAGCCTTAATCAGTGAGCCATCAACAATGGACTGACAAAGATCGACAAAGTTAGTCTCAAGCAAAGCGAGAACGTTCATCGCTTCGGGATCCCCGAATCTCACGTTAAATTCAATCAAGTAGATTCCATCCCTAGTTTTCATGAACTGACCATACAAGATTCCCTTGTAACGCGTGCTGTTAATGATTTTCAAGGCGTCTAATGTTCTTTTCATCATTCCTTTCGCTTCTTCGATGTCATTACGATCCAAATAAGGCAAATCATGATCTGGAAGCGAATAACTTCCCATACTACCGGTATTGGGACCAGCATCTCCATCTCGTGCGCGCTTGTAATCACGCACGAGGGGCATCAAGGCCAGATTCGATCCATCCGTGAAAGCTTGC
>JAJRXH010000206.1 GCA_024276395.1 archaeon | reverse complement strand
TGTTTTGATCGGTGGGAGCATCCCCATCGGAATTTTTCTGAGTAATCCTTTAGATAGTAGTAAGTTACCCAAATTAAATAAAAAAACAATAATTAAAGGAGAAACACTTGGAATATTAGGTTGCATGGGAATTTTTGTAATAGTATTGACAGTTGGTCTGATTTCCGAAAAAATCCATCTTGTTCTTGCTGGTACTAATATTGACCTTGTTCAAGAAATCATTCGCAGTGCAACATTCATTTTCATTGGTATTTTTGTCATTGGCGCTGTTGGTGGCATTGTTAGTACCATCTCAACCCTAACCATAAACCTCTCCGTGATGATTAAACCAATCTTCAACCATAAATCCGAAGAGATATGGAAATGTACCGTGCTTTATCAAGACTTGCATTACCAGCAATTCTCGACAATGTTGTCTGAAAGAGAGGCATGGACCAAATGTCTGAGTTTCGGTCTTAGAAATGAAGATTCCGTCGTGTTGCATTTTCATGAACTAAAATACCTCTCTTTCAAGGACTTTTGTCTTTCTCAAGCAATTGAATCCTATATTCAAAATAAGTTTCCTTTTCAGGATGAGATGAAACAAAAAAAGTTACGAAAGAAGACGTTCTTCACCATTCATGACACGAATGCGCTCAAGCAACTCATCAAGAGAAGTTTGCCTAACACTTATCTCGGTGAATTTGCAGCAAGCTTGATAATGGCACTCTTTTCATACAAAGATGTGAATTTGGAGACGAAACGTAACCCTCATCATTTTTTACAGCAAGTTAAAAAATATGACCATTACATCACGGACTCATTGCGCATTCATGCACGATATAAATCCAAATCAACCTGGAAAGACGATTACCACGAGGTTGAAATAAAAAAAGCAGAATATCCTCTTCTTGCCATATTATCTCAGATACAGTTCAATCAATTCATCGAATGGTTATCACTAGATCTCGAATCATTCAATGATCTCGAAAAATGGTGTAAGAAAGTGGCTGAATTAGGGTTAGCTACAGAAACCGATGTCCATCACCTAACACTGAGAACAGGGCTCACTTTTTTCCAAGCACGACTCGTGAAATATTATCTAGATTACCTGACTTCCCAAGAAGCAATCAATCAACAAGATACATTTTCACGAATAGCAACGGAGATCTATCCAAATGAAAAACAAACTTTCACTCCTGGAGCTGCTGGTGATCATAAGGCATTAATGATCCTACAGACTAGACTGAACCATCAAATAAAAAGAGGAAAAGAATTTACAGCCTTGCCTGTTTTCATGAACCAGTTAAAAAGCGGTCCACTGCACGTCATTCTGGCTTTCATCGCAGAAAAGCAAATTTCCGAGTGGGAACTACCAACTTTGAATTCATTGGCATATTTCGGACAAAATAAGAAAAGAGCGCTTGACAAGCACATCAGAAAGCTTTTTTCTTTAGTTGAACAAGGAATACTTCCCGCAGATCGATTTCTCACAGTAGAAGAGATTTTCCCCTTCTTCAGGCCGGACATTGAGAAATTATATGAGTTGCGTGTGGTGTTGTGGGCTTATAATGAAATTTTAGTGAAAAAACAACAAATGTACAACCAGAAGTTAAAACTAATCTTCAATCAGGCAACTACTAACCTGACACGTTAATGATAATGATGAAACTTATCAATTTCGTGAACATGAGACCACCCATTAGTTCACGAGCTCAAGAACCGAGATGAAGGAGGAAAAACCCCTAAATACTTGAATTTCGCTTGAAATCATGATGACCAGTTAATAGACAGCCGACAAGGAGTTTGAAAGAAAAATGATCACGAACAATCAACAAGTAGTTGAAACTAAGACAAAATCCCTTTCTGATCGATATTGGAGTCATGCATTCAAAAAATGGATCACGAGGAAATCTTTAAAGCTGCTCGTCATCATGCTCTCCTTGCCCTACCTTCTATTATTGGGAATTTATGCTCTTCTCGCATTACTGAACAGTGATTCACTTCACCCTTTAACCTATTATCCTTACATTCAGATTCAACTTAATGATCTTTACACGATCATTGAAGTCCCATTCCAAATAATTTGGCTGGTAATGACAAACCAGCAAGCTCTCTCATGGCCTGCTCCCTTGGATGATTACTTTACATTCCCCGTCATCATGCTCCCATTTTTCTTGTTATCCTTGGGATGTTTCGTCGCAGCTCTTAAATTCATACCATTTAACTCAAACAACCCCTTTACAAGTGCATATCTAATGAATTTCTTGAGCCGTGCTAAATATAACTATGACAAACTAAAACGCGCTAAAAAAGAACTAATAGCTGACTCCACCTCCATCCAAGGTAATTCTTCTATCAGAGCACTTCTAGGAGTATTAGGATGTGGAATCCACTTTTGTGGATACTTTTTGTTCTATTCTACCTTGACCTATACCTTCATCCCTAACGTGTACCAGAATGCATTCCTATCCTCTGGTAAATCCGAGGATATCCTCCTATTAGTTATATGGATTGGTTTTTGGTTGGGAAGTTATCCATTTTATTTCCTTTTTTTCGTGTTTCCTATAATTGGAATTCCCATTACCATCCGTTACGGGAGACTTTTAGGATCTGTCTCTTTTTTTCTCGGATTCATCTTGTTTTTTCCAGCTTTGCTATTAACTGCCTTGCTATTAGTAATAATACTACCCCTCATATCGATCATCGCGTCCATCCTCACATTCTTTGTCACTACTTTCTTCTGGACAGATGCAGCACACATCACGGGCCCAAGCCCCATTAAGGGAAGCTTTGACGCATTTGGAGCAATAATGTGGGGGTTAGTACTAACGATTTTCGTGGCTCAATTATTAGGAATGTTTCTACCAGGTTACATCGGAGCCGTCAATTTAGCTAGTAACGCTTTCGAGAAATATTTTTCCTCGTCCTCATCACAACATGATGAAAAAGACGACAAATCCAAAAAAAATGAAAGACAGACGATTAGATACAAAGATGTTCACGAAGTCGAGAAAGAGTGGAAAATGACAATGCTTTACGAGGACTTATATAAAATAATAAGTAGACATAGCATTTCTGAACCAGAAGCAAGAAAAAGAGTGGAGAAATTGGCTTTTACGAGTGAAAATCACGTGTTGAACCATTTCGGATATGAGTCATTGCTTGAATTCCTAATAGCACTAGAGAACGCTAGTCTAAAGAAAAAACAACTTCGATTCAAAAAATGGAGAAGAATCATGAGAATGAGAGATGGCAGAACGAAAAAGACACGCTCGTTATTACTGATCGATGAACAGCTATGGAGAAATGTCATCGAGTTATCCTCAACTCTCAAAATTAAAGATTTGGCCACCACGATGGTAATGGCAATGACAATGCTTCCAAAAGATAACCCGTTGAACACGGACCCACTTGCTATTTTGAAAATGTTAAATCATTATGAAAAGAATCTAAAAACACTCCTACAACTCCACATCCATCATCGACGAATTCCCTCTATCGTGGAAGGATTCATTGACGGAAACATCAACATCATCGAGATTCCAATAATTATAGAACTTGCAATCCTTCCTTTTGAGCAATTCATCGATTGGGAACGAATGCGCCCTAATCTCATTAAGGAAGTGAAACTATGGCACGAAACCACACGTAAGGTACTTGGAGATGATCGACAACAGGATTTTACTCTCCAAAACATCGTTTTGAAAGTGAACTTATCGTATTTCCAAGCAAAAGTCGTTCTTGCATATAACAAAAGACTTTCTCAGTCAGGTTAGAGAGGATGGGAAGTAATATCTTTGAAACAGTAAGGAGGAGAAATAAAAGTGCATAAAATCATTCCTGTCAGTGTGAAAGTTACTGGAATGTTTCTTGTAATTGTATCCGCATTTTTCCCGTTATTAGTGATTAATGTGACGTTCTCATGGAATGTCCCCTCACCACCAAACGCTCAACCTTATCTAAGGGCCAACATCCTGAAATATACCATTTTTACCATAGATTTTACCAATGTAAGTTATGATAAAGAAACAAATCAATTCAAGATAGACTCCATGGAAGAGGTCGATAATTTTTATCACGTATTTGCAGTTCTTACCACATTTTTATGGGTAATTGGGATCGTTTGTAGTGGTATTGGTAGCTTGTTAACATATTTACGTGGAAAAACAACAAGCGGCGGAATTTTAACTTTTATTTCTGGATTAATTTTCTTATTCTTGGCAATGTGGGTATTTACCATCCAGTTTTTTCTTCTCCATGCATTTACAGATAATAATGACACGACAATCATCTCTGGTAATACCGTAACGAGAACATCTCCCATTCAAGTAAATGGGGAGATCTACGAATTGATTACAGAATCAACAATAGCCCTAGGTTTGGGTTCTTACCTCTTGTTACTTGCAGCAATCATCATAATTACAAGTATTTTTTTGCGGTCAGATGAACTTTCGCCACTTACTGAAAAAGAAGGCTGATAAATGAATGAAAACTGCATCAAAACTTATCCATTTCAGTCAATACAAGAAATGCCAGATCAAGATCAAAAATGTCAAGTCGTGATCTCTGTAACCATGGAAACACACATGAAGAGAGCAAGAGATTTAAATTCCATATCTTCAATGAAACGTATAAAATCGACCCTAATGACAATAACATCGACCTGGGGGATCGGGGGAGAAATGAATGCTTAATATTTTTTCTCTACAGAAGAATAAATGGATGATAATTAATGGAAAAAACTCGTTATATGCGGGAGAAAAAGGCGAATGTCTATCGGTGAGAAATGATGAAAAGAACGGCTAAGATGAAAATAAAAACTAGTGAAAAAATATGGAATAAAATGGGCGTGCTTTTTTTCTTTCTATCACACATGCACGCCTTTCGCTTTAATTCTCTTCCTAAGTTGATGAAGAAGAACTCACAGCTGAATGTTAGTTCATTTTTTGGAATGCTCTTCACGTGCATCATAACTAGCGGTGCAGTTATGACGATTTTATTTCCAGCTTTTGTTCCGCCAACCATCATTCCAACACCTACACGAGAAATTACATCTGGACAAACAATACCCAGCATGGAATTCAATTTGGATCAATCAGTCCAGTCCAGTAAGGGAGAGAAACAAGTAATCACCACGACTCCGTCCACGATCGCGGAAAAATTCTCTCTTGTATCTGGATCTCGGATGCTCAAATTTTCTTCAACTGGAATGGAACAAGACCAAGTTTCATTCACGGATCGTTTGGGAGCAAATGAAACGCACACTTATGTACTTAGAGGCAATGCATCTGCAGTGTTTTTTGCTAATTTCTCTAGCATCACGACACCAATTCTGATAACGATCCGCAACGCTCAAGGGAACGTGCAATCACATTATGAGGATGACGAAAACAACATCATCATCTTTTTCACGCCAAACGACGATTTTTATAGCCTTTCATTGAAAAATAACGGAGACACTGCCATCAACTTCGAATCTACTATCAAGCGCGTCCACGTGATGCAATTTGACCAGACAGTTGACACGGTGGTTGCTGGTGATCTCAAGGCATATTACATCAGTCCTGAGGTCGGAACTCAAAATCGGATTTCATCAACGGGATCATTAGGTACCGACATCGATTTAATCGTGTTTGACGATAATGGAAAACAAATCTCAACGAGTACAGCTAAAGATACATCTACAGAATCGATCAATTTTGCTGCCATTTCATCTCAATTCTATGTGATAGCTGTCTATAATCGATTATCTTCAGATGAGGGATCATTTTCACTTTCCCATGATCTGAACCCAGCCCCACTCATCCAATCTGATACTACCATTCAACTAACTGTCGACAATCCCACCAATACTTATCTTTTCAAATTCACGAATGAACAAAATGCCATCTACAGGATAAGCTTGGAATCCCCTAATTCCTATCGAACAAGAAAAGTTTTCTCTCATTTGACACCAAGTAATGCCTCTGCAGAATTTATCGTCACTGGTAACTGGACCGTCAAAAAATTAGGCAACCAAACAGTCTGGAAATTTGAACAGTTAAGTAGTAATACTTACCATCCCTCATCAACTCTTACCACGAGAAATCTTATTAATCTAGGAAACTTTTT
>JAJRXH010000205.1 GCA_024276395.1 archaeon | reverse complement strand
TTGATCTTTATCTCTATAGTTCCTTGATATTAGGCTCGCCCTTGGTTTTCAGTAATTCTCCAACCGGTAACCGAGAATCAGTAACCTACTTGAATACAGCTGATGTTCTCAACGTGTTCATTCTCATTCATGCTCCCGCTGGTGGTGGCATTGCTGGAAAGGGTATCGAATATCAGTTGATCATCGACGTTTCAACTGGGGACGATCGATACGAACCTAATGATAGTCTCGCTAGCGCCGTTCCTATTGGAGAAGGTAACATTACCAACTTGTTAGTTAGAGCAGGTGATGAAGATTGGTTCAAGATTTACTTGTTCCCTGGTGAACAAGTGAACATTTCCATCGGTTTTGTTCATGCTCTTGGCGACATCGATCTTTATTTGATCGATAGGACTAATAGCCTTTTGGCACGAAGTGTCACTAATGCAGACCAAGAACGGCTTAGCATCACCGCCACCTACGAAGGACTTTATTTCATTAAAATTCAGTTGTTCACTGGATCGGTGAATGCTTATTGGCTGTACATGTCATATCCAGATGAAAACGTGGAAGTTACTGAGGACAATGACGTGTTGAACCAATCATATCCCCTTGCGAGTGGATTGCACCAGAACCTGTCCATTAGGATTGGAGATGATGATTATTATGCCATCACTGTTAATCAGTCCAATCAAGCCATCGTGATATTTGCACTCTATGACCAGACTCAAGGTGACTTGATTTTAGAGTTATACCATCCTAATGGAACTAGGTTGGCATCTGATGAACTATTTGGGACCGGAATCGATTACATTCCTGCCACATCGCTTCCTAATCCAGATACCTATTATCTAGTCGTGAAACTTCGAAATGGTCCAGGATTCATCACGTATTCACTTAACATAACCGTGGCAGCAGCTTCCAAGCTCCTTGAAATTCCACCGATTAGTTTTCTTCCATTTCCCACGTTAACTGGTCCACTTTTCACGACATCAGCTGGCGGTGGCTTTGATGCGCTTTTCGTGATGGGAGCTGTTGGAGCTGGAGTTGTCGTGGGTGGTGCCGTGGCAGCTGGTGGTGTTGTAGCTGCGGGTAAATATGGTCTGGGTGAGAAACTTAAGGGTAAACTTGGTAGCATCAAGAAGAAAAAATAATGATTGGGCCCAAATAGATAGTTTGAGCACGAACATTGTGATGAATGCGACCATAGATTTTCTTTGTTCCTTTTTTCCTCTTTCTCTCAAGTATGATGTTTTGAATTGATCATTAAGGAAGAAAGACAGGTTTTTCTCTTTTTTGTCTAAACCGCTTGCAGGAAGGATGCCCTTTTTCACGAAAAGTTGGAAATGTTTTTATGAAATTTGGGTGATTTTTATTAATTGAAGATGTTATTTATTGAAGAACATGCTCTCAATGAAGGAGGATTTTCATTCCCCATCATCATCAGACGAGCGAGATGAAGTGGATCTCATTTCCAGTTTTTTTCTGCACATTAACAGCCTGATTTTTTGGTGTATTCGGGGAATGAAAACTTGTGGCAAAGCATTTAAAATATTGGAAACAATAATGTAACATGAAAGAAAGTTTGGGGAAGAACAATGGCAGAAATGGTCGTGGAAGATAAGTCTCAACTTGAACCAAAGCCGGTCCGCAGAAGCACGCGTCACGAAGTCGTGCACACCGAGGGGATGGACCTAGGATCACATCCTCGGCTCGGAAGAAGAGAAAGTGAACCACACTCTAGCGAAATTAATTACTTGCATGATGTATTAACAACGAATTTTCCTCAGGATCGTGTCATGTGGGACCTTCATCATTATTTTGTCGTGGAAGGAAACACGATTGACATTCAATTTGACATTTCGTATTTTCGTGATTTTGATCTTCCCCATGAAATTTCATCATATCGAGCCAGTCAGCATGATAATCGCATTCCAACGATGGCGGTGAACATCCTTTCCCGTTCCACTTATGGCCTTGATATTGGCATGAATGTCCTTCAGTGCCATGCGATAGGCATTCCCGTCTACATGGTATTTAATCCCTATCTTCCCAATCCTTGGTTATTGCGGGCTCCTTTTCTGCGGGTACATTATCTTGAAAATCCCAATGAGCCCTATAAGATCCTCGATCTTCGGGATGTTTGTCTCGTCGAATCTGAAAGTTCCAACATCACTGAAGAAATACTTGATCCTTCAAAACTGCTTGATGTAAGACCAGATCTCTTGCCATTCATGTTTGGCATCATCAAGCTGCGTCGTCAATTTGAAGGAGGTCTGCCTAGGTATCGCTTGATTCTGGTTGATCGAGAGACCTTGAAGCCTTTACCAACTCGAATTGAATTGGAACGACAGCGGGCTGAACAAGAACGACAGCGGGCTGAACAAGAACGACAGCGGGCTGAACAAGAACGACAGCGGGCTGAACAGTTAGAACGTGAATTACAAGAACTGAAAAGACGATTTGGTGTTGACTAAGATTCTCGTGTTGGACGTCTCTGTTATTTTATTTTTTATCTATTTTTTTTGTCAATGAAGGAAGATGTTATCTTGATGGGAATTCAGTAATCTTCTCAATTTCCAACAACTAGATAATTATTGTTTGTGGTGAATTACGTTCTCATTTTGACCGTGTTTTGTTTTTCACGTGTTAGCTAGAAGGTTTGTTCATTTGTTCGGGTTAGTGATCATCATCTTTTTCGTGATATCGTGAGGACTCCTTCTTGCTTCCCAGTGGCAATATGGGCAATAAATTGGAGAGAATCTAAGTGGTCTTTGACATCGTGGACAATTACGTTGCTGACGTGCCAATGAAGGACAAAATGGACAATTTGCGATGAATGGGGGGAATAAAGGTGAATAACAATTGGGACAAGAGAGCTCTTCCTCGGTGCCACCACTTAAAACCCGAAAAATGGTGAATTCTTGTTGCATCCAGTGTTCTTCAAGGAGTTGAATGAGATTGAGGGGTTTTGGTGTGAGATAAATGGAGGCAATGACTAACACGTGAAGCACGTCAAGGTAGGCAGAAAATGATACTAACACGAAAATCGCGATGAACTGGACGCTATCCTCGCCTGCTGACGGTATCACTCCGGTGATGTCGTTTAACACGCCCATGTACTTGAGCTGGAATACGATGCTTATCAAAATGAGGGCAATGGCAATGGTTAACACCAAAGATCCTACGATTGCCAATAGATATCCCTTGAAGTATTCTGACCATGACTGTCTCAATCGGTGCAATGAACGGTGAATGACTTTATCTCTCACGAAATACCTTGTCAAGAAAAATACTGGTAGCCAGAATACCAAGAAGATTAACAAGATGATTTCAACTGTGAAGAATGCGTCTAAGAGGCGAGCCTCATCAAAAAAACTTTTTAGTTCATCGAGAAGGGGGGACGTGATGAAGAAACGTGCCAAGAAATAAAGAAACAAGTCGACAAGGGAGATCATTACTAATGCGAAAAGGACATTCTTGATGAAGATTGATTTAGGTAATGGAGTCACTTGCCTTTTCTTTCGTGAGGATTTCTTCTTGTTGAGGCTCCCTAGCGCGACGTGAATGGTTAGGGATTGTGTTAGAAGCATGAGCACTTGCAAGGTAAGGAAGCCCATTGCAAGAAAATCAAGCCTTATTAAGGGACTCGTCAATGAAACTTGATGGAAAAATATGGCTGAAAAGAGAGCAACTATTCCCGCACCAACGGCAACTGCTTCTGGAAAGCCCAAGACTGATGAAAGTGGTAGATACAATAAGAATGAAAGCAAGATGCCTGTGAGTATGACGTTCCATGGCAAGTGAGTTCTTAGTTGCATCAAGCGAATTAATCGATACCGTAGTCTGATGACATCCCATCGGGACATGTATGATCTCTTGAGATATTCCAGTGATTTGTCTGAGAGACTCATACTTGTCATTAAGGATTCACTCCTTAGAGACAGTAATCAATGACTAGCTATATTGAGGAAGAGCTCCTATAAATACATTCCCATTCCGTGATCTAAACATCTTTAAAAAAGACGATGCTTGAAAGAAGGAAAAGCACCCGTGACCAAACGTAATCCCACGAGGACTCGTGTTTTATCCTCGCATCACGGGGAGAGGTCCTCACGAAGCGATTAACGTGATGACACGACCTTGAACCCACGCGTGACAGAA
>JAJRXH010000204.1 GCA_024276395.1 archaeon | reverse complement strand
GGGATGATGTGCCATATCGCGACCGTTGAACCAAGTATCTTCCGCTATTTTCACAAGCGTCGTCAGTAACTTCCCGGAGGGATTCGCTGAAGATAAAAAAGAAGAAAATGAAAGAAATTGGCGCCGAGGGTGGGATTTGAACCCACGCGTTCGCGAAGAACACCAGATAACCTGGCATGACGGATCTTGGAAGGATCCATCAGATCTCGAGTCTGGCGCCCTACCAGGCTAGGCGACCTCGGCACGAAGCTGACTGGAATGCTGGTGCGGGGGGAGGGATTTGAACCCTCGAAGGCCTACGCCACAGGATTTTTCCTTTCTAACACTGTTATCGTGTTGAAAACCTGAATCCTGCCCCATTGACCTGACTAGGGAACCCCCGCATTATGGTTCTATGCCTACTTTTTCATCTAATCATTTTAAATGGTTATCATGATTCAGAGATGTTGCGTGCATTCAATCATCATCTTTAATGAATCATGCTGTTAAAATGGTAAAGAAAAACTAGAAGAACATTGTCGAAAGAAATAGAGAAAAGATGGTAAATGAAAAAATCCATCAACTAGAAACTCATTTCAAGCGTTAATGATTACCCATGGTCAATTCAATTTTTTCTTTCGTCAAGTTAGAGAGTGACATGAATCGAATTATAGGTTACGCCGATATTGCCCACCGACTTCATAAAGTGCCTGGGTAATTTGCCCTAATGAACAATAATTGACCGTCTCTAGAAGTTGTTCAAAGATATTTCCACCACTAACAGCGACTTTCTTGAGCTTTAGAAGTTCTTGTGGAGCGCGATCTTGATGTTTCGCTTGGAATTCTCGTAATCTTCGTATCTGAAGATCTTTTTCTTCCTTGGTAGAGCGACTAAGTTGCCGAACTTCTAACTCATTGGGCTTTCGATTCGGATTAAGGAAGGCATTCACGCCAATGATGGGAAGCTTACCCGTGTGCTTGAGTGTCTCATAATATAATGATTCTTCTTGAATCTTACTCCGTTGATAAGAGAGTTCCATTGCTCCTAGCACGCCGCCTCTATCAGCAAGACGTCGGAACTCTTGTAGCACGGCATCTTCAACCAAGTCAGTGAGATATTCAATGATGAATGAGCCTTGGTTGGGGTTTTCATTTTTAGCTAAGCCAAATTCCTTGTTGATGATCATTTGAATGGCCATCGCCCGTCTCACGCTTTCTTCCGTGGGAGTGGTGATCGCTTCATCATAAGCGTTTGTGTGAAGGGAATTACAATTATCAAAGATGGCCAACAATGCTTGAAGGGTGGTTCGAATATCGTTAAACGCCACTTCTTGCGCGTGGAGGCTTCTTCCACTGGTTTGGATGTGATATTTCAGTTTTTGACTTCGTTCATTACCACCATACTTGTTTTTCATGGCGATTGCCCAAATTCTTCTTGCAACTCTGCCAATTACTGAATATTCTGGATCCATTCCATTAGAAAAGAAGAAAGATAAGTTTGGGGCAAAGTCATCCACGTGCATTCCTCGTGAAAGGTAATACTCCACGTAAGTAAATCCATTCGCTAGCGTAAAGGCCAATTGGGTGATGGGATTCGCACCAGCTTCTGCGATGTGATAGCCAGAAATGGAGACGGAATAAAAGTTGCGCACCTTGTTCTTGACAAAAAATTCCTGCACATCTCCCATCATTCGCAAGGCAAAATCTGTCGAAAAAATGCACGTATTCTGTGCCTGGTCTTCCTTGAGGATATCCGCTTGAACCGTTCCACGAACATTTTGCAGTGCATATCTCAGAAACTCTTGGTATTTTTCATCAGGAATCAACTTTCGGATCTCTTCCCAGGGCTTTGGAGGCGGAGTTTTCTCTTTCACTACCCAGTATTCGCCAGAATGCACGTTAAATCCATATCGTCCATCTCCGGTTCTGACATAAGCTTCTTCTGGCGTGAGAAGACCTTGCTCAACAACCCATTTCCTCGCCTGCTGTCGCGCTGCCGTGACTATAAAAAAGGCAAGCATGATTGGAGCTGGTCCATTAATGGTCATAGACACGGATGTCCTTGGGTCACATAAGTCAAACCCAGCGTACAATCGTTCCATATCTTCGATCGTGCAGATGGAAACACCACTTTCTCCGATTTTGCCATAAATATCTGGCCTTTCATCAGGATCTGCCCCATACAAGGTGACCGAATCAAAAGCGGTCGATAATCTCGCGAATGGCTGACCAGCTGAAAGGTAATGAAAGCGCTTGTTGGTACGCTCAGGAGGTCCTTCACCAGCAAACATTCGAATGGGATCTTCAGAGGTCCTCTTGAAAGGATATACTCCAGCTGTATAGGGAAATCTTCCAGGAACATTCTCCAGAAGAATCCAACGTAATAGTTCACCCCAATCCTTGAATTCTGGCAAGGCTACCTTCGGAATTCGAGAATGAGATAAAGAAACCGAATGGGTAGGCACTTCAATCTTTCGGCCCCGTACTTCATAAGTAAACTTGTCTTGCTTGTAGGTCTTCTTTAACTCTGGCCATTCTTGCAACAATTTTAGATTTTCAGGATCAATTCTCTCCTTGTACCACTTTATCTGCTCTTCCAAGATTTTCATTGTTTCTTCAGGTTGTTTTTCTAATCTTGGAGGTTGCAAGCGATCTCTTGGGTTTTTAGGTCTGGTAGCTGCCTCTTGTAGTGCTCTCTTAACTTCTTCGAATTTCCATAACTTCCGCGCCAATTCGGCTTGCTCATAGACCCACTTTTTATAATTTTGAACAGTATCTGCTATTTCCGCAAGATATCTCTCTTTATCTGGAGGAATGATGTAATTCCTTGATGATTCATCAATGGGTAGGCCGAATTGCTGCAAGTGGGACTGAAATTCCCCGGGAAACCTCTCATTAAGCAACTTGGTAATGTACAAGTACAATTTGTTGACACCGGGGTCATTAAACCGATTTGCCTGAGTACCAAATACGGGAAGAGTTTCGTCTGGATACTTTTCCAAATCAAACAGTTTTCTTGATCGTCGAAATTGTTTTCTTACATCTCTCAAGGCATCTTCTGAGCCACGCCGTTCAAACTTGTTAATTGCAATGATATCTGCGTAATCAATCATGTTAATCTTCTCTAACTGAGAGGCTGCTCCATAATCAGCAGTCATCACGTATAATGAGATATCAGAAAGATCAACAATTTCCGTGTCTGACTGACCAATACCGCTTGTTTCAATTATGATGAGATCATAACTCATTGCTTGACAAATCTCAATGGCATATCTTGCAGCATCACTAATAGAACGATTAGATTGGCGAGTAGCCATTGATCTCATGTACGTTCGATCTGATGTACTGATAGAATTCATCCGAATTCTGTCACCCAGCAAGGCTCCGCCAGTTTTCCGTTTTGAGGGATCAATGGATATGATAGCAATTTTTTTGTCATCAAAATCCATCAAAAACCGAGTAACTAATTCATCCACGAGGGACGATTTCCCAGCACCACCAGTCCCCGTTACTCCCAGCACTGGTACTCTTTTTTTCAATGATTTTGCTTTTTGGAGAATATCTTCCAGTTTTGGATCAATGTCGCCTCGTTCCATTGATTCCTCAGCTGCCGTGATGAGCCCAGCCGTGTATTTCCATACACCCCAGGGTTCTCGTGAAAGCTTGTCTTTATCATGAAACTTCAAGGGAGAAAAATCTGACTCCTTCAAGATATAATTGATCATACCTTGCAAGCCAAGAAGCCGGCCATCATCTGGAGAAAAAATTTTTGCAATGCCATAAGCCTCAAGTTCTTCAATTTCTGGTGGAATGATGACTCCACCGCCCCCTCCGAAAATCTTGATGTGACTTGCTCCCAATTCATCCAGCATATCTTTCATGTACTTGAAGAACTCCATATGTCCACCTTGATAACTCGAGACACAGATAGCTTGAGCATCTTCTTGAATGGCAGCTTGCACTATTTCTCTCACGGACCTATTGTGTCCCAAATGAATGACTTCAGCGCCTGAATCCTGCAATAATCTCCTAATGAGATTAATAGCAGCATCATGACCATCAAATAAGGAAGCTGCCGTGATGACACGGATCTTATGCTTCGGTTCGTATACACCACTCCTCAATTGCCTAACTTCTTCTTCATCCCATCCAGATGTATTCAAGCTCATGTCAATGTTTGATGTTGTTTCCATCTTGAAGCACCTCCGAAAGCATCATATTTTTTGTCTTTCAAGACACCAAGAGCACCATTCTCATTGGAGAACGAATTCACGATAACTGATACCTATCTAGATTCTTCAGAAGGATCCCTCCCAATCATCGGGATCATTTTGTCATAACTTTCTGGATAGCTCGGCACCGTATTTTGGATCCATCGTGGCACTGGATAACGCACTCCATTTTTATATAACGCAGGCAAGGCCTCGATGATGTTCGGAATTTTCTTCCTAGGAATGGTAAAAGCCATTTCATTGTCGTCAACCATACTAAAAATCCGATCACCATTGCAAGGAACGACGAATTGACATTCTCCCGTGAGCAGTGTTTGCACGATCAGATCAGAACAGTCCAGACGTCCAGATGCAGAACCTTGTAACCTTCCCCCTCGATGATACAAAGCAGCACAGATGAGCAAGTTAACCTGCGCTGGATTGCCATAGATGATTATCAAATCTGGATCAAAATCACAACGATGTAATGGAGCAAACACGAATCCCCTATTAGGATCAAGTGAAAGTCTTGGAGTTTCTTCCTCGGTCTTCTTCCCATCGTCTAGTGTTTTTGTATAGAATCCCGCGCACGCATTACCTTCGGCATAATATTCTGGGATTTCTTTCATACCCGCAACAAAAATTCCGGGGATGCAACTGAGGTCATCAAAAAAGATTGCAATGACCCATCCGTGACGACGAGCTATATTATAGGCCATGCACGTGGTAATTCGGTGCCCAAAGTCTCTTTTTGGACGTTTTGCTCGAGGGGGGACTTCTTTTTCTGAATGAAGGACCTTCACGCCCACGGGATACGTCTGTAACTTCACGTATCTTTGCAGAACTGAATCCAGCTCCATGATTAAAGACATCATCCCATCCTCGCATTCTTCTGATCACAATTCATCACGAACCGTCTTAAATGTATTATTAATGCACGACAAGTGCTGACCAATGAGACCTTCATCCTTAAAAGGATGCTCAAGTATCGAAAACTTGAAACATTCGTTCATTTCAGTTGGAGTGGTTAGAATATGGTCTCTAAAGAAATTCAATTGGCCAGCTTGAAACTTATCAATACGGGAATGTTGACCTCATCCATCTTAATAATGCTAAGCGTATCAATCGGGTTTCTTCCACCCATTGGAACCTTATTATCACCAACAGAAGGTATTTGGTCAATAACAGCAAACGAAAGACATCGAGTCGTCCATGCTCCCCTCAAGGGAAGAGTTACCGTTTATGTTAATGAATGGGGGATTCCTCTCATCCATGCAAGTTACGATACGGATTTATATTTTGTCACTGGATACTTACAAGCCAAGGATCGATTATTCCAAATGTACTTGCAAAAATACTTGGTGGAAGGAAGGCTTGCTGAAATATTCGGAAAGGATCTCGTCGAGAATGACATCTTGATGCGACAGCTAGACTTGGTTGGAAGCAGCAAGAAAACATTTGATTATTTAGCAGCCAGAGCGAGACTAAACCCACAAGGAAATGAAGCAAAAATACTAGCAGAAATTACCGCATTCTCAGAAGGAGTTAATTTCTATCTTAAGACCACCACGTCACTCCCCATCGAAGTAAGGTTATTACAGGTCCCCTTGGAACCCTGGAAACCGTTATATTCACTATATGTGGTCTACATGATGACATTTGCAGCGACCTACCACGAATTTGACTTGTTAGTCTACAAGGCCATACAAACGTTGGGTAATCTTTATGGACAAGATAAGTTGCTAGAAATTTTACCTCTCACTCCTTACCTTCAAGTTCCGGTCATTCCCGGATATGGCCAGACATGGCCATTCAATAAAACCATAACCAATAATAACACGTCTACCCAAAAATTGAAAGATAAATTTTTACAATCGATCTCCAAATCCTGCACGGATTCACAATTATCCAAGCTCATTGATGTGGCATTGAACAAGTCTTTAAAGACGCGATCGATCATCTCTCTATTTAAAACTGCCTACCAAGCTGGATCAAATAACTGGGCCATTTCTGGAACTAAATCTGCCACGGGGAAACCAATGCTCGCCAGTGACATGCATCTCCCGTTGACACTTCCTCCAATATGGTATGAGTTACGTCAAATTTCAGATGAATCAGACTTGGATGTAACTGGATTCACTCTCGTTGGCTCACCTTACATTGCATCAGGGCACAACAAGGAAGTTGTATGGGGCATGACTTTTTCTGTAGCTGATGTCATCGACTGGTACTACGTAGTGAATACATCCACGCAGTATTATTACAATGGAAGTTGGATGGACTTTGAAATTCGCAATGAGACAATTTTTGTCAGAGGTGACGAGCCCATCTATTTATCCATTGAAGAAACGGTACTAGGGCCTGTTGTGGTCGCCATGGGATACAGTCTCATCGTAAGATGGATCGGAAGGGAAATCAATCACGCTGTTGAAGCAATTAGGATTTTAAATCACATGCCAGCAGACATTGATGAATGGAAGGCCGCCGTTGACTTATTTACATCACCGCACGTGAATATCGCCTATGCTGACATCAAGGGCAACATTGGAATGGTAGTCGCTGGAATCTTGCCCATCAGAAATGAAAGTGCTGGCTATCTAGGTCGAATACCCCGAAACGCCTCTGCTGGTGAAAATCCATGGCTCGGATTTCGTTCACGGTTTGAAGAGTTACCTCACGTGATTAATCCTTCATCTGGATTCGTGATGTCAGCAAACCAAAAATCAGTTGGAGACCAAT
>JAJRXH010000203.1 GCA_024276395.1 archaeon | reverse complement strand
CCTTATTTCTCGAAGACACGTTCAACAAGTAACTTTGCGTGAACAGGCCTACCTACCATCACTTGTTACCCTAATAAGGAAATAAAAGAAGGAATGAAATAAAAAGAAAAATTAAAGACAGATAATTGACAAATAAATTCCTCATTCTACAGGTGAACCACATCTAGAACAAAAAGCTGCACCTTCCTGTAGTAACAAACCACAATTCAGACAAGTTGTCGGTCCTAACCGAGTCGTCGCGCTTTTTCTTGCTTCAATGACTAGCAGCAAGGTAAGCAAGAATGCAAGGAAAAACAGAAACGCACCAGCAAGATATGGTAATGATGTATCTATTTCTAATAGAAAAGTTCCCATCAAGGGTCCCAAGATGCGCATGAGGGAACTTAATCCTTGATTGAGGCCCATGACTCCACCTTGATACTCCTTGGGTGCTTTCTTGGATAGCAAGGAATTAAGCGTTGGATTCTCAATAGAGGAACCAAATGCTAGGGGAATTACCCAGAGCGTCAAGAATTCCAAGGAATAAACCGTTGTTAATCCAAGAAAGGAGAAAATGAGCATCAAAAGGCCGAATGCCGCCAAGTAGGCTTCATGATACCGCTTGGATAAAGGCCGAATGATGCCGCCTTGGGTAATGATTGCTACGATTCCTACCACGAAGAAAACGAATCCTGTCAAGGTCTCATCAAGACCAAATCGTGCTTTTCCAAAGAGAGCAATGGTTGTCTCCATGGCACTAAATCCCAACGTGACCGTAGCAAATACCACCATGATGACGATGATGGACTTGTTTTCTAGCAAAACTGACCTGATACCATAGCCGGCATGAGCTTCTTGTTTTTCTCTCTTCGTTTTTCGAAGATTAGACCTAGCTACAGCTGGAAGTGTCTCTGGAAGGTATGCCAACCCAGCTACCAAGTTGACAAGCGCAAGAAATGAGGCAAACAACGCTGGTGTTTCATATCCCACCAAGCCAAGAATGTTTTTTCCCACGTAGAACAGGCCACCTCCTATGGCAGGACCAAAGGCAAATCCAACACCAAAAGCAGCACCTAGCATTCCATAACTTTTAGCACGATCCTTTCCAGAGGTGGTATCACTAATATAAGCCTGTGAAGTGGGTAAAGTCGCCGAGGTAAAGATTCCAGAAATGATTCGGGCCGCAAACAACATCTCCAAGGTATTCATGAATAACGCCGTTACTGATAACAAACTAAATCCTATGAGAGTGCCCGTGAGACCAATAAGAATGATGGGGCGACGCCCGAATCGATCAGAAAGACGCCCCCATATTGGAGCGAAGATAAACTGCATGATACTGTAGATGGCCACTAACATTCCATACACGAAATCACTACTTGTAAAAGATGTGACCCAAAATGGTAGCAAGGGGATGACTATTCCAAAGCCCAACAAATCTATGAAGACCGCTAACAATAACGTGATTAATGCCTTACTGTTTGTTTCACTCCTTTGAGCATCCATTTTCTTCCCTTCTTCATCACCGTGAAATTCTACCGATTCGCTTGACAGTAAAAACCGAGTCTTTATAATGACCTCCATCCACCCAAACATCTTAGATGGTATTACCTCATTAACCAAGAAGGGCCATGAAGATATGAGGAAAGATGCCAAGATAAAATGCTGTCATGATGAAGATGGAAGCAATGATCAACCGAAGAAAATATTCAAAAGGAGCATCATCATCAAATTCTTTCATTTTTTCCATTCTTGAAGAAAGCAAAGCCATGGAAGAACTTGAACGCAAGTAATTTAGAACGAAAGAAGATCGTGAAAAAAATAGGCGGGCCATGGCCCACATGAACGTTGCCATCATCAAGATGGCGCCGATGATGTAGACAATTGCCATGATGAGATCCCATTCAAGCACGCCAAGAAGCATCAAGAACTTAGGGACAAATTCAGCGAGTGTGGGGAATCCCATGCTTCCTAGGAACATCACGAACATTAACAAGGCCTCTAATGAATGACGAGACGTGATGTTCACATTCAATGCTAACCATGATATGGAGCGAGTGCCATGGAACCGTTGAAATTCGCCAACCACGTAAAACATCCCTGGTGACAAGATGCCATGAGCAATCAACATTAACACGCTCCCAATGTAAGGGATCTCTGATTTTAATATCACGCTGGCAAGAAATCCGAGTAGAGCTATGTTCATGTGCACGATGGAGCTAAAAGCAACTAAACGTTTTAAATCATCTTGACGGAACGCCACACCTGCAATGATGATGATTGACAACACCGCCACGACACTTAACACGGGTAATAGCCACGAACGCACAATGATGTCTGGAAAAAACCAGATTCCAAAGCGCAGGATGCCGTATCCTCCCATCTTAAGAAGTAGTCCTGCGAGAATCATGCTTCCTGGTGTTGGCGCATCGACATGTGCCCTAGGGAGCCAAGAATGAAGTGGGAAAACTGGTAATTTTATGAGAAAGGCAATGAACATGAACATCACTAACAAGGGGAGAAAGGCATCCGCCTGAGACCAAGGAATCTGATAAGCCCAATCTTCGAAGAAAAAGGTTACAGCTCCATTAGTTAATGTCTGAGCCTCTATCCAACTCCCTAAGATTCCAATAATGAGAAAGAGACCACCAACGTGAGTATAAATAAAAAACACGTATGCAGATATCACGTGATTACCATGGCCATAGAATAAAATGATGAAAAACATTGGTATTAGGACTAATTCCCAGAAAACAAGAAATACTATCATGTCCGCGGCCAGAAAAGTCCCTAATAAACCAGATTCCGTGATGAAAACTAACATATAGAAAGCTGGCCATTTATCCTTGGATATACTTAATCGGGCAGCCAACACGACGAGAAGAATGATGAAAGTGGATAATACCACCAAGGACAAAGATAATCCGTCAAGTCCGAAGGAAAAGGTCACGTTCACCAATGGTATCCACATCTCAGATTCAAGATAGAAATACATCCGTGAATTTAGTCCTCGCGCGAGCAGCAGGCCAGACTGTCCATTCTGTAGGGCAAAAAAATCCACCAAGAAAACAACTGAAATGACTAAGTATAATAGAGAGAGCAAAAAGGCTAACCAAAAACTACGTTCTTTTCTCCACCGGCCTATCACGTAAACTGGAAATGACGTCAAGAGTGG
>JAJRXH010000202.1 GCA_024276395.1 archaeon | reverse complement strand
ATAAATTAAATACGATGAGCACGAAAATGGCACCAAAAAGAAAGATGGCGCCTTCAATTATTAACAAGGCCTCCAAGGTATAGAAAAATACGAGTGGAATGTTTATTAGGTATCCCAAGGAAAACATGCCAACTAAATAGGTGGCCAGTCTCCATTTCTTGACGATGCGTGTTTCTTCCAGCAATTTTTGGATCTTTCTGGCATAGGTCCAACTTTTCACGAATAGAAAGAAACCAGCTAGACAAGCGAGCACGTTGAACAGTTGAACGATCAAGATGATTTCGTCATCCATTTTTTTCATCACCTTGAGTGATTGAACGTCCTCTCAATCATTCCATTGCACGTGAGACTTTACTTCTTTTGCATGACTTTCAGTCGTGAGAAAAAGCCGTGAAAATTTACTAGATCACGAGTTTATTTTTACCTTTCCATTATTGCCTTTTACTCGTTATAGAAGGAAGGTCGATTGCCATGGCCATTCAATTTCCCATCTAACAAGCAGGCAAGCTTGCGCGTGGATCGTCTTCGTCACAAGTCATATAAAGTCCAAGAAATAATGGTACAATAAGATGAATGATTCAGCATCAGTGTTAACAAGATAGATTCAATCCTTGGTTCTACACGTCAAGCAAACTTTAGATTTTGATCGTTCATTTTGAGAGAATCTTAAGAGGTGGAAAAATGTCCCTCAGCAAGGCTAAACTATATTACCTTCAAGTGAACTGGCAAAAAAGGTTAAATCACGAGTTACCATTTCTTGAACGACTTTGTCGGCAGCACGACGTGGAAACTCTGTTAGATCTTGGGTGTGGCCCGGGAGTGCATGCCATTGCCCTGGCAAAGGATCTTGGCATTTCAGTGATTGGAGTCGATGTTGACGAGGATATGCTGGCAGTGGCAAGAGACAACGTGGAGAAAGCTGGACTTCAAGACCAGATTCAACTCATTCATGGGGATATCTTTCAAGTATCCAGTGACGTTCGAGTAGATGCAATGATCTGCCTCGGAAATGCCTTGGGAATCATTCTGACGGATACTGAAGCCATGACGTTTTTCAAGAAGGTACATGAGACGATTAATCCCGGTGGCTTCTTTTTTGCACAACAATTAAATCCAGAGAATCCTCGAAATGGGTACATGGCTTCAAGAAGCCTAAAGGTTGACGGTAAGGAGGTTCTCCTTCTCAAGCGTTTTGAACCTCGTCCAACCGGGATCTTGGCAGATTTTGTTTTTCTGTCTCGGGATGTTACTGAAAATGGCAAGGGATCTGACAATTGGACGGTTGAATGGGACTCTAATCTCTTGAAAATGAAAACACGAACTGAATTGGAGGAAATTCTACGTGACGTGGGATTCCAGCAAGTAGAATCTTATTCAGACCATGACGGTTCGGCTTTTGATCCCGAAACAAGTGATTCTCTCTTGGTTCTTGCCCTCAAGGATGAGTAGTGTACGATCGTTCGTTTCCTCATGTTCCGCGGTTGCTGGTAAAGTGGTCGTGCTAGATGATGGAGAAAGTATTGGTAATGGGGAAAAATTGGGATGGCACGCGACAGGTAAGAAAAGTTGCTCGTGACGTGACTTATCTTTCATTTTATGGAACGAATTTAAGTGAAATAGATCTTTCATTCCTGCAGCATTGTCCACGGGTGCAACATCTCAAGTTATGGAAGGTTGGACTGCGATCGATCGATTTATCTCCCCTCCGCCATTGTTCGAACCTCATTGAGCTTGATCTTTCCGAAAACATGCTTGAAGATGTTGACCTTGCATCGCTCCGTCATTGTCCCCGTCTCAAGAGCTTGAAATTGTGGAAAAACCAGCTAGTCGAAGTTGATTTGAGTTCTTTATCGAATCTAAAAGAGGTTCGACAACTTTATCTTTCCGAAAATCAATTGGAACATATTGATCTTTCGCCATTACGTTCATGTCATCTATTAGAATACTTGAGCTTGCGTAAAAATGGTCTCTCTGAGGTAAATCTTGAAGTTCTTGGCCACAAGGAGAACATGGCCTTCTTGCATCTTTCGGAAAATCCATTGGGTGAACTGGATCTTTCTTCTTTCAAGCTCTTTCCAAGCTTGGCGGTCCTGGGATTACATGATATTGCCGTCTCTGAAATGGACTTGACACCCTTGTCTCGTTGTATTCATTTAAGCAGTCTTGGCTTGTATCAGAATCATTTGGAATTCGTGGATCTTTCACCGCTTCGTCATTGCTCAAATCTCACGTATCTAGGATTACAAGAGAATGAGCTTCAACAAGTTGATCTGCTTCCATTGGCTTCTTGTAGGCGATTAAAAGAATTGGATCTTTCTTTCAATCGACTTTCTCGGATAGATCTTTCTCCCCTGGCCGAGTGTCATCGCTTACGAGTTCTGAAATTGGCACGAAATGAGTTGGAACAGATAGACATGAGCCCAATTGAGCATTGCCTGTCTTTAGAATACTTGACGTTAGGCGAAAATCGCCTAAAGGTCATTGATGTAAGCCCCTTGGCTAATCTTCCCCTCTTGCAAGGTTTTTACTGCGATGCGACGGTCACGTTACAAGTTGATCAATTCGTGGTATTAGAACATCTCTTGCACGGCCTTTCCAATGAGCTTATTGCTCTATTAATCGAAGGAAATCATGTAAAATTGATGGAAAAATAATGAAAAACTCTTAGATGTGATGTGGTTCTTTGGATTCATGTCAAGAAAAGAGAAAGATATTCATTAAGATGCAGGGATACCGCATTCGTAGCAAAATTTCGCAGACATTGGAATTTTAGTGTTACAATTACTGCACGGTCTCAATTTTGGAGGTTTAAAATTCCTAAGATATCCGGTTGAACGGATTGGAGGTTCAATAGAAGATTTTATTGCTCTGAATGGTGATGCAGCTGCTGTCATAGCTTCTTGAGATTGTTCCATTGTTGAAGATGCCTCTATCGTGGTGCTCATCTCGGAATCTGATGATGTCAGTAATGGTTCTTGTTTTTCTGTAGAAATGATAGAATCTATTGATATTTTTTCCATGTCGTCCTCTAGCTCATAAGTAATTGATTCCATGTCAGATTTTTCTTCGTGTTCAGCGGTTGGTGTTGCTTTTTTCTCCAAATCCAGCAGTGAATCAATGGTTGGCAAGATTTTCTTCTTTATTTTCCGAATCCGGAAAAAAACTATAATTTCGTGGAAAAAAGATAACAAGGCAGCTGAAATTAAGATGTAGCTACCAATATATATCTTCAAGAACCAAGAATAACTGGATGGCGTTGGATCTGGTAAATTATGATATAACACTTGTGGTGGAATGAATCTCAATGGGTCGTTAGCTATTGTTTTATCATAATTAATTAGGTAGGAATGATAGAAGAGAATGAGGAAGATGAGAAGTAAAACGTGGCTAATTGTCATTACCAGCGAATAGCTTGCAAGAGAATCCAAGGAGTTGACAATCAAGTGACGTCGTTTACGGTCTTGTCTGACATTCTTGAGTTTTCTTCGCTTGATTTCATATATACTACACAAGAAGATCAAGTAGGTAGAGATGATTGCAATGATATAGGGAAATCCCCCGAGAATTTTACCTGACAGTGAAACAAGAATAATTGTACCTTGGATGTTATATATCATTTGAAATAAAGGTAAGAACAACACGCTAATGAAGATGATCACGTTCTCTAACAACAAGAAAAGTGACCTTGGTATTTTTTTAAGGAGTCTTTTAATTTCTAGTAGATCATCGTTTAACATGATTTTTTCATCAATGTCTTGATTATGTTCGGCCATTGCTCAAGTCACCTAGTAAATCTATTGATTTATCATTCATCATGAGGATCTGTTTTATTATTCTTGGAATTTAAACCCTATTATTTGAAAATCCAGCAATTCAAGTCCCCAACGTCGTAGGGTTGGGGAGAGGTTGGCCTTAACTTGAATTTGAAGTAATTTATTCTGTGCCCGAATTTGGGCGATGGAAAACCTTGAAAAACTGTTACGAAGGGTGTTGAGGAGATCCGCTCGGATGAAGTTTCGAAGATCTTCGTCAGTAAATGAGAAAGTTCCACCACCTAAAATTCTCAGCATGAAATGCCTAGGTTGGAGAATTTGAACTCTTGCAATGCCATAACATCCGAATTCTTTTCTGTCGCTTGTAATGAAGGCTCCAGAGCCCCATTTTATGTTTATTTCATTCTTTTTTAGCCATATAATCTCGATTTGAAGCCATTTCTTCTTTTTGATGATTTCGAATGCTCCTTCTTGTTTTATTTCGAATGGTACACCATCCATAATAATGACAGCGTGTTCATGAGGCGTCACGAGAAAGAAATCTGGGGCATTTTTGTCATTTTGAAATGTGATGCGCGTGATGATTGATTCTTCACCTACTCGGATTCGTTGTGATGAGATGACCTTTTTTTTCCGAAACAGAGATTTTTTGCTTGCTGCTCCACTGATAGGCTTGATAACATCCTTTAGTTCTAATTGCTTTGACATTAACAGACACCTTAATCCTTATTTATTTTTGCTTAATTTCATTGGTTACTTATTTTCATAGAATGCTGGGAAGTACCACTTTTCTCCCTCGAAGGATTTTTCTCGTATGGCAAAACCTCTTCGTTCCATCAGATCCATGAGACGATCTATCCGAGCTTGATCCCAGTCCGTGCTTAGCGTGATTTCTTCTCTAGTTAGCACGCCGCCGTGGGAACTTGCTAAAAATAGTAATTGTCGTATTTCAGCATCAAGTGCCATCGGAGAAAAAGAGATGATTTTCATAACTGAACCTGGTAATTCGATGATGGCATCGATGACGTTTTTTGCTAACAGAAATTCGCAAGCATCGAGTACATCTGTAACATCCATATCAATGTCATATTTTCTTTTTAAGTGGCGATACAACCTCTGTAATTCAACAATACCGCCACTTTTCTTTGAGAGTTCATCAGATTCCTGAAGAATGATGTCGCCTAATTGCTTGATGAATTTCTTCTTTCCGAGAAATCTTCCCTTATGTATTTTTTGTTGCTGTTCGAGAATCCGTATTTCCTCGACATCTTCTTCAATTCCTAGCAGCTTTGTCTTTAATTGTTCCAATGCTTTAGCATGTTATTGTTCCATTTTCTTGATGAGGGTTGTGTTGAGATCTTCACCTTGGAGGAGTCTTAGGAGCATTCGATTTACTTGCTCTACCTGTCTTATGAGTCTTGTAACTTCTTCAATTTCTTCCACTTCTAGGTATTTTTGATGAAGACTTACTTGGTCATGTAAGTTCACGATGATCCTAAGGATTTTTTGACATAACACGGCACTTAATAGCATGAGGACTTCATACATATTTTTTTGTCTTTTTAGGAGTGATGATGAGGGTGATGGAAGATACTGAACCTCGAACTTAATTTGTTCGAGATCTTCATAAAGAGTCATCAGGTGATTTAGTTGTGGGTGGTTAGGTACTTGCAAGCTCAACGTGTTAAGTAGTTCCAGCCATTTATTAGAGACATCTTGAAAGTAGGAATGCAAATTTAAATTTATCACGTTTCCCATGGTCATACATCTCCTTGATTAAGAATCTTCTCATTTTTCAGCATTCGAGTTCTTTTGAACTTATTGAAAAAAAACATCATCAATGTGATTAAGAACATGTAGAAGGGAAAATTAGTGGATTCTTCCCTTGTTAAGGGATAAGAAATGGTATAAAGTCTTGAAGATGCAGTGTTATTGAATCCATCAATTGCTATCACTTGAAATTGAAATAAATCTCCCTCTTTTAATGTAACTGGGATTTCCCATTGAATTTTCACGGTATCTTGGCTATTCTGTCCAGGCGATAATAGGGTTTTGACTGACCATTGGGTAGTAGGACCTTCTTCAATGGTACCTTGACGGTATTTCACGAAAACTAGTAAATCATGGTAAGTATGATTTTCTTCGATGATGATGGTAACAACAACTGGCAAATCATTGAAGATGCTACTTTTATCATACTCGACATTTTGGATTCGAGGTGGATGAATGTCCATTAAGGACAGATAGGTGGTTTCTGATTGTTGTTTTAAAATTGAATTATTGAATGTCGATCGTAATTCCGCAGTAAAAGTCCATGTTCCAGTCATTGTCGTGTTGAAAGAGAACTGATAAAAACCAGCTCTTACTTTCCAAGTAGGCAAGTAAAACTCTTGCTCATTACCAAGAAAGGCTGCTTTCACTTTTATGTAGTAGTAATCTTCTGGTAAATTAGTATTGATTGTTACATTCCAAACGTGAGTCACGTGCGTGTAGGGAGTTGAGGTGATATCTATCGTGATGGAAGCGTTAAACGGACGAAAAGAGATTACCTGTATTTGAGATTCCTTTATTTTTCCATCACTATCAATGATGACAGCAAACCATTGTAATTTATTTATGCTCTTGTTAAAAGGTCCTAGCAATGCGGTGAATGTTGCTGGGTCTTCTGTGGAACTTACTAGAGTTGCTTGTTTCCATGTAATACCTTCGTCAGTCGTGAATATAATTTTAGCATCGCTTATTTCTTGAGAACTCAACTTGACGATGATTGAAAAGGGGAAATAGTGAATGGGTGGATTAGGAAGAGTTGAATTCGAGATGAAAGTAATTGAACTGCGTGCGACAACAGTATAGGTTAATGATAGGGACAAGATCGATTCATTTACTTTCGTCCAAACTTCTACGTGATAGCCTCCAGTGGGAGTTGAGGAAGAAAGTTGATAATCCACGTTCCAACTTCCGTCCAAACGCGTGTTTTCCGTGGTGCTAGTCAACTTGTTGTTAACTGCATCAAGAAAGGTGATGTTGACTTCATTACCGGCAATGGGCGTATTGTTAGCGTAACCTAGATACCCTTTAATGTGAATGATACTACCACTTCCATAGATTGTTCGATCTAATGTCGCATTAAAGATAAAATTCGATTCAATTTGTAGGCTATCATTAATGGCCTCGAGATGATAAGGATGTACAGAGAGTGTACCGATCTCCTGAACTTGCTTAATGAATGGCGTTTTTTGATGAAAGGGAGTTTTTTGAGATACTAAATGACTATAATCTTTTTTATGAGAGTGACTTGTTATCATTTCATTTTGCTTGAAATTAAGCAAGTATCGATTCTGTGTTGACATCATTATAGAAAAATGGGTTAGCATGATTGAACTAGAGCATATCAAGATGATGAATATCCATATTTTCATCTTTTTACGTTCGTCCATATCTTCTCACCAGTTACACGAGTGAATCGATGATCTTTCTCAAGGCGTCCAACGTTTTCACGTGGAAGGTATTTCTTCCAAGATCTTGCCCATCATCATTATTTAATACAAAGATTGCCCACTTTCCCGGAAAACCCGTGAAAAGCAGCTCATCCATCATCGCCGTAGTAGGATTGCTAGAGACTTGAATGCCGATTAATTTTTTCCTTTTGGAAGCAATGATATCAACTTTGAAGCCTATTTTGGCGGGATCGATTAACTTCCATTTGTTTTTTCTCAAATAATCTACCAAAAATTGCTTTACTTGTTCTTCAATCAATCCTTTTTCAGTGATTTTTTGGTCATCACTCTTAACATCCCTTGGGAGTGCTTCGATCTTTTGTTTTTTAGATTGGTTTTTGTCAACTTGAGTGATTGGAATTGCTGAAGCAGATGAGCTACTACTAGGAGTAAGTCGTGGAACTTCTATTTGTTGAGAGGTGGTTGGAGGAATTTGATGCTCTATTGTTTGTAGTTCTTCCATTGAAGTTTGTTGTGTACTCTCCAGTTCAATTTTAGTGAATGCCTCTAATAGAGACGGGTTGACTTCAAAGGGGTTTGGAATCCAAGTTATTGTCGTCGCTTTACAATTCTTGCAATATTTAAAATTAGGAGATTGAATGGCTAAACATTGTGGGCATCGTCTCAACGGTTGTAATCGGTTGTATTGTCCACATTTCTTGCAATATTTTGCTGGATGCTGATAGAAATATGTTTCTTGGCATGGACTACAATAAATGGGGACGCTCTTTAACTTTGATGGCTTTGGTAGGGAAATTCTAGAGAAGGAGAGTGGTTTTCCACATTCTTGGCAGTATTTATAGAAACGTGGGTAATTAATCTTGCATTTTTGACAATATCTTAGTTCATTCACTTCTAACGGCATGAAACAATTGTAACAAGCGGCTGGGACAAAAGTATAGGTTTGACTTTTTCGACAGTGATGACAATAAATCGCGGCTTTTTCGGTAATGGTAATTCGATCTGCTTGTGGAAGAACTTTTTCTGTTAGTTCTTTGCCACATATTCGACAGAACTTGTAGGTTACCGGATAATAAACTTGACATTGGGGACAAAAATGCATACTCTTCTCGATTTTCCCTCCACATTTCTTGCAATATCGTGGTACAAGGTCATATTCGTGTTCTTCTTGGCAATCAAGACAAAAAATTCTTATCGTCATTGGACTGGGCTCGTGTTCTGGTGTGGGTGGAGCTGTGGTTTCTTTTAGCCGTGGCGGTATGTACACTTCGACTTCTAAGATTTCAAGTTGTTTCCCGCATTCCATGCAGAAATTGTAATTAGTGGGATACTGTATTGAGCAATTTTGACAATAACTCTTGTGTTTTGTGAGATCAGTAAGATCAAGGGGACATGAAAACACGTTATCCGCGAGAAGCTTGTATTTTTCATGGTAAGCGTCACAAGTTGCGCAATAAATCTTCCGTGCCACATACGGCGGGATTTCAATGAGTTTTTCTAATTCATCAACGGTATATGGATAAGCCCAATCTTTGGCGTAAGGATCTAGCTCTTCTGCCTTGGCCATTTCAGGATCTAAATAAAGATCACAGGTGGGGCATTCGAAGACATCAAGATCATAGAGAGAGAAACACGAAGGACACAAGCGCTTGTTTGATTTTTCTTCATCTTTTCTCTCTGAGCTATCTGACTCAATTTCTTCCATGGATTTAACTTGTAATTCTACCATTCTCGAATAAAATTCCTTTTCCTTGACGGGATCACGCAGATACTCAAATAATGAGAATTCACATTGGCAAGTGAGTTCTTGTTCGATGAGTTCTAGTAATTTCTCTTTATTTTCATACACCAATGAGCATTGAGGACATTCAATGGGAGTTAATTCAATGTTCATGATTGGGCTCTTCTCGTCGAACTTGAGGGATTTAATTGGTTGCAAGCAATGTTCACACTTGAAATTAGTGAAATTGTTAACCAAAGACGCATCATTCATGTACCCACAATACAGGCATTTAACTTGCCATCTTTCCTCCCAGAACCCTAATAGTCCTTCTGCCAAACTATCTTGGAGTATTTTTTCGTCATTACTGATTTGGAGCAACGGTAAATTACTGGTTTTCTCCTCATCCTGAAATTTATTTTCGTACTCAATGAGTATCTCTTCGATGTCAAGCGTGATGAGTTCACCAGTAGATGGGTTGAGAAGGCTTCCAATGATGACAGAGCACGAAGAACATATCTTATTTGTTTCAATGGCAGTTAGCGTGTTATTATATCCACAGACCGGGCACTCTACCCATTGGGAACGTAGCAATTCATTTTCAATTATGGTACCTACTTGTGGTTGCGTGTAGTTAATTTCTAGTTCTTCAATTTTTCCAATTCCTTGACCACAACTCAAGCATCTTTTTGTTCCTTGCCATAGGAACAACGACATCTTGTTAAAACACTTGGGACAGAGTACGATATTTAAGCCTGTATTAGGATCCCTAAACGTTTTACCTACTGTAATTTGGATGGAAAACTCATCATTTTCCGTTTTGATGATTTTTTGTTGATTATCTGTCCGTTCTTTGACCATTTTTTCGTATATTGGTGTTAAGTCGTAGATTGCTTCTAACTTCTTGGACTCAGTCCGCCATTTGAAAGAAATGAAGAGTATTATGAAGCTTAAGGAAATTAGAGTACTGATGATAAAGACAACATCCCTGATATTCGCAAATGGCTGGTATGCTATTGCTTAAACCTCCTGTATTCTAGTTCCATTTCCTTAAACTTGGGAATGGGGATGGGAGGAAGCCAAATCAAAACAAATGATAGTAAGTATAGCGATAAAATTACTATAACGGCGAAATTTCCGGCTGATGATGAATGATAAAGTCCCAAGAAGGGAATGGGAATGTAAATTAAGATTAAAGGCAATACGAAAAGAGGTGCTAAAATGGAAATTGCAAGCTGGAATGCCTTATAAAAGGTTTGTTCCGTGAAAATGACTGCATTATAGGGTTTTTCTGGCTCATAAATGATTTCGAGAACTTTTTCTTGATCATTTTGGAGTGTAGAGTAAACATAGGATTGAATTCTATTCATCAAGTCATCTGACAATGAAAATCGTTCTTGTATTCCACTCCAAAAGATTTCTTCATTCTCTAGAAGACTTCTTGCCTCTTTTCCTGAGTTACAAAGTTTTTGTGAGGGAATGACGATGTTTTGAAGTTGTTGGAGCCAAAAAATTCCTAAAATGATAAGCAAGGCTGCAATGAAAAGATATTCATAGGTGTCCCAAAAGGTATAGGTAATGAGGATGGCAATTGCAAATAGGCCAATACTAACAAAATATCCACTTCTGATGAAGACTAACGTGATGAATAGCCCAATTATTGAAATAAACAGGGAAACGCTAAAAATTGAGAAATTATAGTAACCAGTATCTAGGTTGGTGGTAAGAATCCATCGACTTACAAAGATACTAGCTAAGATGGTCGTGAGTACAAATAGTTGAAAACGATTTAGTTCATCCTTGTAAATGAGGAACAATGAAATGAGAGGAAGTGAAATCCATAAAATACTACTATAAGGATCTTTTATCGTGTGAGATCCCGTCACGAGTGCAAGCCCCACTAGCTTGTATTTCTGATCGCGAATGAATTGGCGTGTTGAAAGAACTTTTTTCTTTTTTTGAATGGTCATACCCAACTTGGATAGCACGTGCTGCTTAGTAGCACGAAACATTAGATAAAAGGTAATGATGTAAGTACCCAGTAGGAGGAGAACTTTCCATCCATCTAGAAGAATGTAGAACCATTGATCTAGAGTGCCCATGATATCTAAAGGATCAAGAGAAATCAAAAGGTTCATGGTCATATCTATCAAAACAATGGTACCTTTTGGATTGTAAAAAGGATGAAAGAGCAATATGAATAAGGGAAACAAGGTAAAGAGAAGAAAAATCAAGAAATTGAGTGTTTCGACGATGCTATTCGGATCAAGATCAAAAATATTCTTCGGTCTGTTTTTCCTAACGTAACGTTCGAACCAGATCGTGAAAAAAGTAAGACCTATGAGAAAACTTAATAGTATCCAATCTATTGGTGCGTGTTCTAGGGTGTAATGGAGGAATTGGTCCGCATTGAGAAGTACCAAGATGCCATCATTGAATAGAATGATGAAAATAAACGAAAAAAGAATGTAAGTTTCACCAAACGGAATCTTTTTAGGCTTCAATATCCAAAAAATGTTACTAATATTGTATAGAATTACTAGAAGTAGAATTAATAAGATTTCCTGATCCTTCAACGAAAAATACCTAAGAATGAGATCACGACGAATTAATCCACGAGTGATTCGAACTATTAAAGAAGCATAATCGAAGAAAATGAAGATGCCGAGCATGCTTAGGATCATCAGATCAATGAAAGCAACTCTCAAAATTCCCGTGAAAGGTAGTAATCTTTCAAAATACAAGGGTAGCTCAGATAATTTGCGGCTAGCTGGACGATATCCTGCTGTTTTCTTAATAGTCATCAACATTTCTTACCTCCTTGCTTGAGATACCAACGAAATCCATCTTTCAAGCGTAACCGGGAAGGTCAGTTTCTCGAAATCTTCACGTCTCAGTGTCATCGTGGATACTCCTTTTTTCCTTACTTCTCGGATGATATCAGCAGCACGATGAGCGAGATAGGTTTCTAGGAAAATTTTGTCCTCAAATGATGATAAGGGCACATCAAATTCGAGTTCTTCATTTTTTAGATACAATAATAGAACGGGAAACTTTTTTAGCCTCAAAATTCGGATGCATTCATGTAATTCTTCCACATCTCCTTCCAAGTCTGTCACGATGATGACCAGAGTTCGTTCTCTTACCCCAGCAACGATGTAATTTGCTAATTGTCGATAACTAGTCTTGTTACCTTTGTTGCTCATTGCAAACAGTCTTAATGCGTCAAAGAAGACCTTTCGTTGGTTTGCTGGTTTCAAGAATGCAGTTACCTCTGAATCGAAGATGGCTAGTCCCACGTTGTCACGCGTGGATAGTCCTAGCAGGATGAGAAAAGCTACTATGGGGAGAACTGCCTCATATTTAGTTTTTCCATTATCAAGTCTCACTAGCATGCTTTTTCCAGCGTCTAATGCAATGAGAATGTTTAAAGGATTGACTGTTTCATAAATCCGTACCATCAAAGGATCCATGTTTCTTTTAGCAGAGGCTTTCCAGTCAATAGCACGATGATCATCAGTTCGTTCGTATTCACGTAATCCAAAGAAGTCTAACCCAGAACCGATTTCTTTTTGTCGAAATATGTCGAAAAATCTTCCTAACTTTCTTCGTTGTGCAACTTGGAACATTCGTTGTGCGTCTTCGATTCTAGGAAAGATGATGACATCATCGAAAATAGGTGCGATCACGTTGACTGAAAAAAGACCTAGAAAGTCCTTTATAGTCATCTTGATTGGTCCGATGATGTACTTTCCCATTTGTTCAATTTTAAAGAGATACCTCAAGTAATTAGATTCTTTTGGTCCTAATGCCATGCTTTTGGTTAGTTTTTCCTTCGTGGTTAAGACTTTGATTTCTGGCTGATAATACTCTTCTACCTCTAGAAGACCAATAGGCTTGGTAGGATGCGTGTTGGTGACCTCAACTTCCACGAGGCTGTAATCTCCTTCGAACATCAAAGCTCGATCGATGTGTCGCTTGATGAGAAGATTTTCTAGTGGATTTTTGACGAATAAGTAATAGTCAATAGCAAACAAGACGGAAAAAATGATGAGGATGATACCGAAAAAAGGGAGGGAGGTGGAAAGGTAGAGTCCGAAGTCAATGATGATGACCATGGTGATAAGCATTCCTCGTCTCGTGAGACTTAGGTGTGAAATGAAATCTTCTGGATTATATTCTATTATTTTTTTTCTTTTTGCTTTCCTTGTCGGAATTGAGATGACTTCTTCTATTTCTTCGAATAAATCGTCAATTGAGGACATGTATGTTTCCCCGGTTGTCATTTCGGTTAGAAATCACTCTTTCAGGTATTCTCATTGGTTTTTGTTCAGGCTGCTTGTTGTAATGCCGGTAATTCATTTGGATCGAAATAGGGTACTTCCGTAGTTTTGATGATTTCATCTAGAATTTGTTCTGAGGTATAACCGGCCAGTTCAGCTTCTGGAGTTAAGGCGAGACGATGATTGAGAATCGGCTTGTAGAGAGCCTTGATGTCATCGGGTTCCACGTAAGCTCTTCCCTTCATTGCTGCGAGGGGACGGCTTGCTATCATCAACGCAATGGAAGCGCGTGGTGAGGCACCGAATTGTACGTATGGATGCTTTCGTGCCTTGTTGACAAGTTCTGCAATGTATTCAAGAATGCTTTGATCCACATAAATGTTGATGATGTTATCTTGTATTTCGCGGATTTGTTCCTTATTAGCTTTGACATCGACTTTAATTTCATCAATGTCCTTTAATCCTAGCTTGCGATTGAGAATTTCAATATCTTCGGTCTTTTCTGGGTACGTGACATTTAACTTGAATAAGAACCGATCTAATTGTGCTTCTGGGAGGATGTAAGTTCCTTCCTGTTCAACAGGGTTTTGTGTGGCAAATACAGTGAACGGGCGGTCAAGCTTGTGCGTGATACCTTCTACGGAAACACTTCTTTCAGCCATGGCTTCTAAGAGGGCAGATTGCGTCTTTGGAGGGGCTCTGTTGATTTCATCAGCAAGTAGGATGTTTGTAAAAATGGGTCCGGGATTGAATTGAAACTTTCCTTCTTTCTGATTATAAATCATGGAACCGACGATGTCGCTAGGAAGAAGATCTGGGGTAAACTGAACTCGCTTGAAATCTAATCCCATGACTCCAGCAAACGTCCGTGCCATGAATGTTTTTGCTACGCCAGGTACTCCTTCGAGAAGCACGTGTCCGTTAGCCAGTAGTGCGACCAATAGTAATTCAAGAATGTCATTTTTTCCTACAATGATTTTGGATACTTCTCCTAAAATCTCGGTAGAAAACCCCTGGACATATCGTGCAAAATTTTCGACGGAATGATCGTCTTCTTTCATTCTTTTACACCTTCTTTCAATTTGTTTTTCACGTCATGATCATACTTCGGATGCAAAGCCACATCCCTTTTATAAAAGGTTTGTCTTTTCCTTGCTAACTAATATTGCAAGTTGATAACAGAACTTACTTGAGTTTTCATATTCAGATATCGAAGCGGCATTTTTTCCTATTGTTTCGTGTCTATAAGCAAATTTGAAAAGGTTATGCGTCTTCTTCTTCAATTCTTGAAGATTTCTAATAGTAATCTCAGGATTCTTCTCGAATTCCTCCTTGCTTGTCTCATACAGCCGTGTTAGATATTGATCGAGAAACATCAATGTTTCCACTCGTTCTAGAGCTGGATCACTAAGGAGCCAATTAAAATTGAAGTAGGGGTCCATACTGAGCCATTTGAGTAGAATTTTGTAATAAACTATCTCGAATAAGGTTACTGGATTCTGAATGGCCATTCTGAGTTCTTCTCTTTTTTGATGGAAAGTTGACTCACCTTTGACCTCCTTCAGCAACTTTGCTTTTAATTCGATGTAACGATCAACGAGTGTTGAGAACTGATAGAAAATGAGAGGTGCAATCAAAACAAAGTAGATTATTATCATGAGTGGGTTCTGAAGGATGAGTGACTGTGCCTGTGAGATTGCATGGAGAATGGTTTGAGGCTTGAGAGTAGTCCAACTCAAGTGCGATTCGTCAAAATAGATGATTGGCTTGGTTCCAAGCGTGTTGGTTATCGCCTCACCCAGCCAAGAAATGAGTTTATCAAAAAACAGTGCATTATCGAATTGAAAGAATACTTGATTCTGAAGCCATGTAAAGTCACTTAGAAACACGATTCTTCCTTGCCCAATGCTGAAACGGATTCCAATGTTGAACGGACCGCTTTCATCTATTTCTGGGTCATATTCGCCATTTTGGTCAATGTCAATCCAACTCTGATCGGTAGATGCGATGATTGGTTCGTAGTGCCACGGAAAATCTGATAAGATTAGGGGACGAACTCCAGATAAGAAGATTTTTACTGATTGTGAGAGATTCATCTGAGTCGTAGGTATTAGTAACGGTTGTATCGGGTCATCGACGAATGCACTTTCTTCTCGAATCATGAATGCTTCAATACCAATGTTAAAGGCCCGAGTGATTTCGCTATTGATTTCCTCTGCAATGAATAAGCTCCATCCATTTTGAACTAATTGAAAGAGATGTTGAATTTCGTCAGTGGTATATGAACGCGCAATATGTTGAATGATAAGGATTCCAGGAGTTTTATACGTTGACAGTTCCATCGGAGTATTGTAAATCCGTGCAATTTCATAACCATTTTGTTTTACGTGTTTTGCTACTTGACTGATGCCATCCCATCCGTTATTCAAGGTGGATCCACTGGGAAAAGGCGTGATTATGATGGCAAATACTAAAATGAGAGGTAAAATGAATATTGCGAACTTTAAAGTTAGTCTTTTTGCTCCAAACCAGTGACTAACCCCTTTGATAACTTGTTGAAATTTATGTTGGACAATCTTGCCAGTTTTGATCAAGTTTTCTTGTGTCACGCTCATAGATATTCCTCAAATTCATCTTTTTGTGAAATTTTTCCCATTTTCAAGATTACGCGGGCAATTATGGAAATTCCATGTCTTTGTTCTTCTGGAAGAGAGTGTATATCTACTAGGTCTGGGTAGAGTGTAACAAAGGCTCGGAAAATATCGATTGCATCAGTTCGATTCCACTTATGGTGCGGCCAATAGTTGCCAATGGAAAGAACATCATACAAGAGGGCAACATGAGTTCTCTTTTGCTGCCCAATGGGGGTGTTAAGTGCTCGTTTCTCCCATTCTCGAATGGTTTCTGTTTCAGAGAGACGATAGATGTTATAACGTTCTCTCATCAATTGTAAAGATTCATCTAATATTTTTGCAACTAATTCCTTATATTGCTTGAGTTTCAGAAGATCTAGTAATTCTTGGAAGATAGGTGGTAGTTCGAAGGAGAAATCTTCTAATGATTCCATTCCTTCCATTGTTGCTTCTTTCTGCTCTTCCTCGATTGCCCATTCAAGTAAGGAGGTGATATCAGCGCCTTCTTCATCTTCCGTCTCTGAATCGCTAACTACTAGGTTATCTAAGAGGTCAGATAGTTCTTTCTTGAGCTCTGAAACGGGTTTCTTCTGTCTTCTAAGCTTTAATTGTTGACGAATCCAAGGCTCTACTGTTAAAGTCAATGCACTGACGAATGATAGGACCATCAGAATGAAAGAGGTGAAAGTCACGGCACCAATTGTTGGGAAGGTGTCGTGTTGATTAGCTGGTAAAGGAATGACGTCAATTGACAGAGTGATGGGTGCAATGGAAATGGTTCTGGTAAATTTGCTTATGGGATTACCTTCCGTTGTTAACAGTCGCAAAACGAATTCAATTGGTTGAAATTCAGATTTAGATCCGTTTATCGGTATCAACGTGTATTTGGTGACATTACCTCCATTGACTTTTATGAGGTAGTCATGTTCACCTTGATAGGTAATTATGATGGTCAAGCTGAATTCACTTCCGTTGAGGAGACCTTGCCAGAGCGTATAGTTCTCAAGAAGTAATTGCACGGGCCTATTTCTCAAGAAAATTTTCTGAGTTAATGCAGTTGTCGTGGTGTCGAGCACGTAAGTAGAGATCTGCACGTTTATTTGAGAAGATTGTCCGATAACCATTGATATTGGACCATAAACGGTATCGATTTTTGGATTTGTTAGTTTTTTAAGTGGGAGATCAAGTGAGCTTTTCTCCAAGAAAAGAGCCAAGTTACCATTGAAGATGAAAGATAACACTTGGTTGTCAGCACTTTCCGTGGGCATATGATAATGGTAAATGAAACGTCCGTTATTGATGTCAATGGTACCCTCGCCTGTAAGACTCATGCCGCCAGGCTGAATCAAGGAGGTGATGTTATTTCCTAGGTCATCTTTAAGATACCCTACAATTGTCACTACATCACCATTGGTCACGAATTCAGGTGTATAATACACATCAATGTAAGTAGGAATGAAAACTTGGAAGATTCCGGTAAGCGTTGGAGGTCTAACAAAATCAGTTAATCTAATTGTCAAGGTATAATTACCTTCAGTCGTGAATGCATCTCTGGTGACCAGAAAATCGACTTGAAAGATGCCGTTGTTGTCTGAATAGGTAACTTTCTTCAGAATGATGTGTCCAGATGCATTCGTAATGGTAATTTCAATTCTAAATCCTGATAATGGATTACCATTGTCAGCAATCAAGCCAGAAAGTGTGTAATCTTCTCCATATTTCGATGTTAATACGGTCTCTGATGCTTGTAATTGTAGGTTATCATCTTTCGTATCTCGTACCGTGTTAGAATTTCCACGTGTTGAAGTCTGAGTTGAGATGAATGAAAGCTTCTGAAGGATGAACGAACTACCAATACTGATTTCTGGCTCCTTGTACACTGATAAATAAGTAGCATCGCTGGTCTTGTTCTTGAATCCATAGGATGCTAACTCCTTTGAAACCTTGAAGACCGAGGTTATGGTTAGTGTGTAAGGTGCGCTTTGATTCTCAATGGTAACGACAAGGGAGAAAGCATACGTGGCGGCGGAGATTTTCTTGATCGATGTAGCAGCGGCACTGGTAACGTGTGAATTACTAATAATAACCGTGCTGTTAAATTGAAAAATAACTGAACCTGGTGAAGATACGATGGGGAAGGAAATGGGTTGTGCGAACTTATCTAATGGTGATACATAAGCAGTGATGTTCACTGTATTACCCATGATGACCACGGTAATTTCTTGTTGTGTTTGCACATCCGTGAACACGTTGAGAATGTTAATGCTTGCTGGCTTGAGAGTAAAACTAATGTTCAAGAAAGTAGAGGAAATTGAATGAATGCTTCCTCTGTCAGTGAAATTATAAATGACGTTCGCTAGCAGAAATCTGGTTCCACTGGCACTTTCACTGTAATCTAAGTAAAATTTCCCATTAATGGAGTTATCTAGATATGAATCTTTTATTCGGCGTTGATACGTGATTTGTCCAGTTTGTCCGTCTATAATAGTGATGTTAAGGAAAAAATCTGGAGAGATGACATCGGCTGGAAGAGACTGGTTACCAAATCCTAGGTCACTCACTTGGAACCAGAAAATTACAGGTTCTAATGCCTCAATTTGCATGTTTGAATCGTTTATCGGAGAATCAGCGGGATCGAATGGTGCAGCGGTTCGTCCTAGATAAGTGAGTTTTAACTGGCCATAATAAGTTATTCGTGTAATTTCAATGGTTTTTGGCAATAAAATTCCCAGATAATCGTTGCTTGGGATGAAAGTAACGTTAATTTTAATGATTGCGGATGATCTTGGGAAAGGATCGTTGATTTTTAGAATGTATTCTCCATTGTTGGTAACCGTGATTAGAGTGCCAATCTCATAGGAAATTGGTGCTGTTCCATTCGTGAATTCCCAGGTTATGGTGAACTGATAGCGTCCATATCCTTGATTCGTGGTAAGGATTGAACCATTGTCATCTGTAGTGCTCAAGAAAAATCTGATGTATGGGGTTTCCGACAGGTTCAAAGAATCCGTTCCAGAATAGGGGATAACGAGTGCAAGCTCAGTGGATGGTAAATCTTCGCCATCCATTTGTGTCTCCAAGAAAGTTGTTTGCAAGATAGTAAACTGGTAGAAGACATCACTTTGTACCATGATGGTATAGTTGAAGAGTAAAAGGGCTTGCGTCGCATTTAATTGCCAATAAATGATTAATGATCGGTTACCAAGCGAAACGGTACGATCCATGAGGATGGAGATGCTAAATTTTCCATCAACGTCAGTATTTCGATGATAAGTGTTAAAATCAATAACTTTTGGCACATTTTGGTATTTGATCGTGATGTTGATGTTATTTAATCCAGTTGTTGGAGTTGCTCCAGCGATGCTAGCTAGGAAATTTAAGATTAGATACTGATTATCAGCGCGTTTAATGGCAATGGTATTGTCATTTAACAGTTTTGCATTAGTGATTGGCGACATGGATAATAAGGTTGCGTTGACATCCTTGATGACGATGATTTCTCGTGTCATGCTGAGGCTTCGATTCAGACTACGATCCCATAGAAGGTTCACTTCCACCGATAGCGTGCCGCTTGTTTGGGAAGGAGAAAGGACGGAAAGGTCATACACGTATAATTCTGGAAAGAGATCACCATTAGATCTTAATGTTCGGTCTTTGATGATCTCTTGACCATTTAGATAGAATTTTAACTGCAAGTTCCACGAACCCTGTTCGAGGTAAGCGGTTACGTTTCCAACGGCTAATGATTGTTCTAAGATACTGATATTCACGTACAATTTGTTTCTATCTAGATAAAATTCACCATGATTGTTCCCGAGGGAGACATTTAGCTCTATATCGGCCCTAATGACCAAGATAAAGGTAAACGTGAAATTTTGATGACTTAGAGCCACGGTGATGGTATAATTGTTCAAGGGTGTATTAGCATTTATCGTGATGCTGAACGAGAACGTGCCATCCGCGTTAGTAGTAACTGGTAGACTTCCTAAGGTAAGTTCGTTGGTGATTGGGCTAAGCATTGGCGTTGAATTGAGTGGAACTGTGGATAGTGATTCATTTAGTAAATCATCACTTGTTCTTAGCGTTACGGTAATGGTATTTCCAGCATCTCTCCGCGTGATTACTGCATTTTCTTGTTTTGCTAATTTCGTGATGCCTGTTGCATCAAAGACGCTAACAAGATCGAATGTAGCACTAGTGATGATTTTTACTAGTATGAAGACTTGGAAGGATGTTGATGTGGCACCATATGCAAAATTTACTGTTAACGTGATGTTCAGGTAGCCATTATCTGGTGGTGGCGTGTAAAGAAAACTCAGATTGTGAAATGGAGTCGATGAATATAAGTTGATGCTTGTCATCACGTCCGTCACGCTGAGAGTGAAGTCCCAGTCGGTTTCATTGAAATTGCTGATGGTGTAATAGGGGAAGGTCACAGAAAAGCTAAGATTTAGAGTTGTATTTTCATAATAATACTTGATGCCACCGTTTGTCGTTACGGCAGCTGTTAGAATGTTCATCGTGATGCTATTGGGATTTTGAACAACTGTCACGTATTCTAAGGGAGTGGGTTGGATGGCAAGGTTTGACCTTGACGGTAATGATTTAGGGTCAATTTCTCCCTTGATTGTTAGAACGGTTCCAGGTTTTAGAGTTGCACTGATAGAAACCGACACGGAAAGTCCATTGGCACCGCTTATGATGTAAGTGTTTTCAAAAATGATGTTATTACTTGAATCGTTGATTTGAATTCGAACAGCAGCATTTTGGTCATAGATTTCACCATTAGCACCCCCATAACGGATTTCTCCTTGAAAAGATAATGCATTACCCGGTTGAATTTTATCTGGAACATTAAGGAGAATCAATTGTAGTGCATTCTTGGTGATGAACGTGTATGTGACCGTGGCATTTAAGTAACATGTTTGCATGAGGGTTGACGTCACGGTAACTTGGAGCACGTAATAAATGTTTGTTTGATTGGAAACCGTCATATTTTGGGTGTTCCAAGTGGAATTGATCCGTGAAATGGTCAAGGTACTAGCATTCCACGTTGCATTGACAGTAAGCAAGCTTGCCTTGTTAATTGGTAACGCTAATCGTGGATTGTTCTCGCTTATCGTGATTCTAAAGTTAATTTGACTTCCATTAGCTATTTTATTGATATTTCCTTCTTGAACGGTGGTAATTCCATTGATTTCGCTCGTAATGGAAATGCTTGTCACGCATAGGATGCTTAGTCTCGTATCGTTGGCAATGTAGAATGGAAACGTGTTCTCTGTAAGTTTTTGTAGGGAAACATTCAAGACAAGATTACCAAGGAAAGAGTAGTTAGTCCAATGCCACTGTCGAATTGAAAGATTAAACGCTCCATTGACTATTCCAATAAGATCATTACCACTTGTTGCATTAGATATGACATTGATGTTTACATCAATGGTTCCTAATGGAGCGACGGTCCCATTAGCAAAAAGAATTCGACCCCACAGCATCAGATTTTGTCCTCGCAAGACATATGCAGAGTTATTACCGTTCCAAGCAGCAACGTAATCGCCATGGATGTAGATGGGTCCTTGAACTCTGGTTGTTATTGATTTATTGGTGCTAGTAGGAATTCCAATGCTATCATTTCCAGAATAAATCGCATTTAACGTGTATTGTCGATAAGCAAGAGAAACATTCCATTGAATGGTAAAGGTTACGGTTCCATTTTGATCCGTGTGAGCGGTATAATTTTTGTTTAACTGTACGATTTGTAACGTGATGAGTTGGTTAGAAATTACTGAATTGTTGTGGGTATATCGTAACTGCCAAGTTATGTTTTGCGAGTCAGTGTCTTTTACAGTTACCACGGAGAGGGTTTGAGGTACTGGAAGTAGTAACGCACCAAAGGTGATATTTACCGAAAATTGATACATTGCAGTCTGATTAGAAAAGATCGTCGGATTCACGTTTAGGATGAGGGTGAAATTACGCGTGGCGGACGTGTTGTCGTCAATTATCACGCTTAGGTTGAATGAGCCATCTAGTTGAGGAACACCACTACTTTGGATCTTTCCATCCGAACTTTGGAGAGTGAGCCAGAAAGATGAATCATAAACGGACTGATTCGTGATGAGATTGTGGATTTGACCACTAACGGACCAATATTCTCCCCATTTTACGATTTTTGGGATGCTCGTGATGTTTAACGCCACGGGTTCCTTGATGATAATGGTTAATGAGAGTAAAAAGGATGTGACGGAATCATTCTGGTTTTTTAACGAGAATGTCATCCGAAGAACGTTATAAACTCCATGAGGGAATGAGCTTGGATGAATGAGCCAATTATTTGATCCATATCCTTTTAATATGCTTACATTCAACGTATTTGATCCAATGGTGAATTTGGCCGTGCCATTTGCTTCAACCGTGATGGTATAGTGCGTGTTGTTATTGATTAGATCATTAAACGTTAGCGTGGAGCCAGAGGCAAGATATGTTTGGTTTGCGGCAGTTACATTGAAGGCGACCACGCGAACTGTTGCATTGAGAATTTGACCCTGAATGATGGTCAAAGAACCACTGGCCGTTCCATTGAGAGCAGCTGACTTGATTTTAAATTTAGTTACCAAGTTAAATTGCAAGGTGGTAGTTACGTTACTACCTTGGATACCTAAAGTTAGTTGATGGTTGCCTAATGGCGAATCTAAATACGTGTTAAATATCGTGGAGTTGATCAATCCAGATTTGGTTAAATTAATGGCAATGGACAATCTCGTGTCAGTGGTATCGTTTATCCATAAAATGGGGGTCTCAAATGCTTCGTTCAATGATAAATTAGTAATGGATACTTGGTAATTCACTTGGAAAACCGTGACGTTTCGTGGGATGTCTGGAAGGGAAGGAGTCATTGGTAAGGTTTTATTGGTAATGAGATCGCTTAATGATGCCTGTAAGACAATCTGTCTAATCCGTAATTCATACACGAGTGCCGTTCCGTTCCAAGTTCGAAATGTTCCTTGACTTAAGGATCTTTGGATGAATGGATGAAAGAAATATTTTCCTCCCTGAGGTAGCGTGGATGTAGGAATCGTGACTGTTAACTTTCCTTGTGAGTCTGTAGTTGCCGTGAAAATGTCGTTATAATTGAGTTTATTCGTGATGAAAAAGAAAACAATCTTGTTAGGGACAACCGAGCCGTTTTCGTATTTTAAGGTAAAGGTTTGGGTAAAAATATCCCCATAATCAATGGTGATTGGTGATAAGATGCTGGGTCTGGGTTCAAGTGTATAGTTTTCAGCAAAGACAGTGACCGTGAAATTATCCTCGATAAGTATTCCAGTTGAGCTGTTAGCGAACACGTAAAAGGTATAGGTACCATTGCTAAAGGTTGGGGTGCTGATGTTTAGGTAGTAAGTAAGAGGTGAGGTGAGATTGGCGTTAGTAATGATGGTGATATTGGTGCTCGTGAAAGTGGCATTTTGGTAGTAGTACCAATACGTTGCATTTATCGATTTCGTGAAACTACTAGCATTCGGGTCATATCTGAGCATTTGTACTTGCAAGGCAATGGTGCCGTTGACCACGATTACAGAAGAATTAATTTGGATATTTCCATTAGTAATGCTGAAACTATAATCTTGGAGAACTTTGATGTATTCCACGTGTTTCACGTACGGTCGTTCTGTTTGATAGATGGTAAGATTGTAAGTTTTTATGGAATCCGTGGCTGAAAACCAGTGAGAGAATGAAGCATTGCCGTTTTGGTCTGTGACCAGTCTTGCAATTATCGTGCCGTCTAGTTCTACAGTCACGTTGCCAGAGAATGGGCTTCCATCTAACATCAACGTTATGTTCCAGCTAAGGATGGTGGTATTTCTATAGATGGTGGTCATGTTCAGAGCTGGATTTCTGTCGACTAGTGGTGTAGTTAAAGTCAGATAGAGATTCCATTGGTGTGGAATGACGAAGACAAGCATTGTTTTGGTGAGTATCTGTCCAGCTGGAGTGATTACTTGAAATGTATAGTTATAAGTCAAGTGTATCTGTGAATGCGTGTATTGCT
>JAJRXH010000201.1 GCA_024276395.1 archaeon | reverse complement strand
TGATGACATTGAACGTATTGAGATTACTACTCAAGAAGCTGCAGTCCGCATCATCGATAAGAAAGGACCATTGCACAATCCTGCAGATCGTGATCATTGCATTCAATATATGACTGCCGTTGCCTTAATACGTGGTAATTTGACCGCTGAGGATTATGAAGACGCACGAGCTAGTGATCCTAGAATTGATAGATTGCGTGAAAAAATGGTCGTGAAAGAAAACCCGCAATTTACTAAAGATTATCATGATCCAGAAAAAAGATCAATTGCCAATACGGTTCAAGTATTTTTCAAAGATGGTTCTGCTACTGGGACGGTTACTGTAGAATATCCAATAGGTCATCGCAGAAGGAGAAGAGAGGCAGTACCCTTGCTCGAACAGAAATTCAAAAATAACATGGTTACCAGATTTCCAGCAAAGCGAGTCAACGAGCTGCTTGAATTATTTAGAAATCAAGAAGCGCTTGAAAAGATGCCAGTTCACGTTTTCATGGAAAAATTTGTAATATGAACGATGACTTGTTATTTTTACATCAAAATCATTTTCTTTTTGTTTTTTATCAGCCCATTACCTCATTTTTTTGAGAAATTGGCTATATTTCCGAGGCACTACTGTTGAATTATTAAAATGAAAAATAAAATGGCTGCTTATGAATATGAATGGCACGTGCAGTCAAAACTAGATTTGGTTGATGATGTAAATAGCACCGTAATGGACTTCCTTCCTTGAATTGGGTGTTCTTTGAAGGATTTTCATTATAGTTTGGTATGAATCCTTCGTTATCTGTCAAATTCCGGTATGATGTTTTTGGTGATTTCATTGTCTTGACTCTCTTGGATGATTTTGAAAGAACTGTTTGAGAGGAGAAGTACTTCTTCAAGAGGTTTTCGTGGATTGAATTTTATGATTATCGAATCAAAAAAGAAAAAACGAAGGGAAATGCTTTGTCAATTGATGAATGAAGAAACATTGACTAAATGGCCGCTATCTTTTGGCATACTTTCAATTTTTTCTTGAAACGTGATTCCTTTGGCAAGGGTAGATTCTTTGAATATGAGCAATCTTTCGAAAATTTTCGTGGAAACATTAGCAATGGTTGTAGGAAGAGAAAAAAACCGTAGGTGTGGTTGGATTCATATTCTTTAGGGAATTTCAAGCATTGCAAGAATCTCTCGGAGACCTTTACACGCCAGAAGAAGATTCAAAATTTTTGATATGAGGTAAGGAGCTAGGTTATCGCTCTTTTGAATCTGCCCTAACGGTGAATTGTTAAAATAAATTGTTCCGATTGTGTCACATAAAGTATTAGTAGCAAAGAGCACCATTTTTTTCGCTTGGTTCGTTATTCATGTCCTCATTGGCTGACTTTTACCTTGGCCATCACGTGTTCCATTTTAAACAAGCTGTTTTATCTGACGGCCCCTTTTCTTATTGGTGCTGCAGTGGATATTGTCGTGCGTCAAGAAACATCAATTTTGGACAAATGGGGATCATTGATTTACGGATGCAATTATACGGTCTTGCAATCATCACACTCATTATTTGGGCTCTAGAGTCCTTGTTTGAGTATCTTTACAGAATACTATGGCGCAATCTTGCACAGACGATTGAGCACGAACTACGTATGGATGCTTATTCTCACTTGCAAAAATTCGAAATGGAATTTTTTGAAAATCAAAAGCCTGGCCAGTTAATGGTAATATTAAATGATGATGTTAATCAGTTAGAACGCTTTTTGGATATCGGTGCTAATGAATTGATTCAAGTATCCGTTACGGTCGTTACCATAATGACAGCATTCTTTGTCCTTTCTCCAGAAATAGCATGGATGACAGTTCTTCACATTCCCTTCATCATTTGGTTTTCCGTAAAATTTCAAAAAACTTTGGAAAAACGGTACGTTGATGTCTGTAACAAGGTGGGATTACTTAATGCACGACTTGCAAACAATCTAACCGGCATTGCTACCATCAAAAGTTATGCCACGAAACAACTAGAAGAGAATCGAATAGGTGATGCGTCCGAGGCATATCATCAAAGCAATAAGAGGGCCATCGCGTTTAGTTCTGCTTTCTCTCCATTGATTCTTATGGTCATCGTCGTTGGTTTTACCTTGATGCTGATGTTTGGTGGTATCCAAGTGCTTGAGGGCCGGTTGGAAGTTGCAGCCTATCGCGTGATGATTTTCCTCACGCGAAGGTTATTATGGCCGTTAACTAGGTTAGGAGAGACTTTTGATCAATATCATATGGTTTCAACTAATCGAATTTCGGGTTGTTGGATGCATCTTTCGCGATCAAGTCTAGAAAAAGACGACTTCCCGTTGAACAAGTGTTAGGTGCCATTTCTTTTGAGAACGTGAAGTTTCAGTATAAAGAAAGAGATGTGCGATTTCCACGCTTATCTTTTGACATTAATCCTGGTGAAACGGTAGCTTTTGTAGGTAGTACTGGCGCTGGAAAATCCACGATTGTCGAGTTCTTGTTACGGTTTTATGATCCACAAGAAGGACGCATTCGACTAGATGGAGTGGACATCCGAGAATTGGATATTCAAGATCTCCGCCGTGCTATAGGTTTTGTTCCTCAAGATACATTTATGATAGACGGTACCGTTCGTGAAAACATGGCATATGGAAAGCCAGATGCCATTCTTGATGAAATAATTACTGTTACCAAGATTGCTGAGATTCACGAGGAGATTATGGCATTACCGCGAGGATATGATACACTTGTTAGTGAACGTGGGCAAAAACTTAGTGGCGGCCAACGTCAACGAATAGCGATTGCTCGTGCGATCTTGAAAAATCCTCCTATTTTAATCCTCGATGAGGCGACTTCGAGTGTTGACAACGAAACGGAAGCCGCCATTCAACGTTCCCTGGATAAAATCATCTTAGGACGAATGACCATTCTGATGGCACATCGTTTGTCGACGGTCCGTAGTGCTAATCGAATCTTTGTACTCGAAAACGGTAAAATTGTCGAAGAAGGAAATCACGAACACTTACTCCGAATGAAGTGCATCTATTCGGCATCATGATCGGTGCAAACTGGTGAAAAACTCGTAAGTCATTAAATGATGTTTTCAAGTCATTACTGATCGTTTATACTCTGTTTTCTTTTAATTTTTTGTACTTAAGCATTTTCAGCTTGCAAGTAAGTCATTGAATGGGATGATCATTCACTCGTCGGTGTTTTCTAAGATTTATTTAATAAATGTTTGGATGAAATGACAGCAGCTTGATTTTGAGTGTGAATGACGATCTTTATAAATGCTTTTTCTCTTATATATCTTAGAACATTACCACGAGGTCGTGATTCCAGTATGACAAGTGAAATCCAGCAATTACAAGAGCAGATAGTTCAACTTGAAAAGCGAGTCCAAACGATCGAGGCTCGTCTCGTGGAGGCACCACCACCAACTTTGGTGGAAGTTCAAGCTCTCGTTCAGACATTGGCCAAACAACTGGAAGAATTCAAGATTTCTATCCGCGAAGAAATGCGCCTGCAGCGGCAGTGGATCACGGAGGAAATGAATACCTTTCGTGAGTGGTTAAAGGCACTAGATAGTCATATTCAGCGTTTGGAGGCACGGATGGATCAGCAAGTAGAGCGTTTGGAGGCACGGATGGATCAGCAAGTAGAGCGTTTGGAGGCACGGATGGATCAGCAAGTAGAGCGTTTGGAGGCACGGATGGATCAGCAAGTAGAGCG
>JAJRXH010000017.1 GCA_024276395.1 archaeon | reverse complement strand
GGTTTTGGTCTTGATTTTCGTTTTTCGAAGGTATTCATCAACGATGAGTCTTCGATTTCCAGAGATGACAGCTTTTTCGGCATTAACGATTTCTATGGTATGTCCTTCTAACAATTTTTTGGCAACGATGCTTGCTAGTCTTCCTAGAACGACACCGCTTGCATCAAAAATAAGATGTTCTTTTTTTGGTACTTGATGGCGGAATTTTTGATTAGCTTGGACTTTTTGCACGTATCGTGGCACTTTCTTGTCCGTTGCGAGATTCATCTTGAGTTTCTCCTTTCCGTGTGTTTTCTTTCTTTTTCTTCTTCTTTTTTCTTCTTCATTTAGTCATCAGTCTTGTTATCATCATTGCTTTAATCAGTCACGTTCATTGATTTCATTTATTTCTGTTTTTCTTGTCTGATTGAGGAGGCTGTAGTTGAAGATTAATTTAGGTAATGGCATCCGTGCTCACGTTGACTATTGCCCCTTTTCCGACCATTAATTGCCTTGCAAACGTGTGGACATCCCCTCGCTTGAGCAATGGGACTTTTGGTTGATGATTATGGTGATGTGGGAGAAGCAATGCTCACGGATGCCGCCTGTTTTCATTTGGAAATGGTCATTCATTATCAATCAATTGATTGTAATTTGTAATGAATGTTTGGATTATCTGTTTTTCTTGAGGTAACTTGATATTTTCCCCTAGACGATGATTTGGACGTTTTGTCCTTTAGGTTCCTTTTGGAGGAGCGTGAGGATGTCTAAACACTGACCTCCCGCGTTTTCAATCTTTTTTCGTGCGTGTTCGGAGAATTCTACAGCGGCCACGGTAATAGGTTTTGAGATCACGCCATCACCGAGTAATTTTCCAGGGATCAACAAAGTTTTCTTGTTATCAGCAAATCGATTTAGCTTTCCCACGTTGACCACGGGTCTTGATCTTCTGGGCTTTGCCAGTTCATCAGCTAATCTTCTCCATATTGGAGCATTTACGTGGTTGGCGGTCTGCTTGAGATATCTTATTAGTAACTTTCTATTGGGATCGGTTGTTCCTTTGACTACCATTGATGATCACCCAACTTTCATTCATAATAAAAATCATTCATAAAATAAAAATAAATAATAATATAATATAATAATGAATAAATAAGGCTATCTTTTTCTTCTCATTCTCATTCTTTTTCAAGTCTTTTTGGTTTATGGAGATGTTTGTGTCTTGTTGCTCATGTTTGAGGATGGTGGGATTAATCAGCCTTCATCATTAAAGTTCGTTGATGGTTTCTGAGCGTAATGACTTGATGAAGATATCGGCTTTTCTTTTAATGATTCGTAATGCCTCATGGAGAATGAAATCCGTAGGGAGCACACCTGTTCCCTCTATCTGAAAGATGAATTCCTCTCCGGTTGTCTTTATCGTGATGGCTTTTGCCTCGCAAGTTTCCACGCATAGATTGCACAGCGTGCATTTTTTCTCGTCTGTACAGACAACTCCGAGTTCATCATCTTGCTTGAGAATTCCTACGGGGCAAACTTCATAGCAGGTGCATAACACTCGATTTTCGTTGAATTCAATGTGAGGATAGTACTTGTAGCTGACGGTGGCAACTGGTTGCCACTTGGCATGGTCTTTTCCTCGCCCTAGACGAGCTTTTGCCTCAATTTCTACGAATTGGCCAGGAGCGAGCCGTAATATGGGAATGTCCTTGTAAACCGGCTCGACACCTTCATGCGTGCTAATGAGATCTCCGGAAAAGACAAATTTTTGTTCGACTTGTTCATCATCACGACATTCAACTCTGAGCGATAGGGAGATTTCGCAAAGAGCACATCCTTCGCCACCACATTCACAGTCATCGAGAACTCTGTAGGTAGATAGGTCAATTTTTAGTGGAACAAGGCCGAGGCGATGGGCAATGACTTCATCGTACATGACTGATGTGTTTTCAATCACGATGATTTCATCTATTGCTAGGGATTTAACTTCAGTAAGGATGGTTCTCCGTAGAGCATTGGCGAATGCAGGTGTAACTTCACGAAGTATGAATTTTAGGTAATTATCGGAATGTTCTAGGATTTCTATTTCCACAACGGTTTCCCCGCAAGTAGCATCTCCATTAAACCGTGGATGAGCTTCCACTCTTCACTCATTCTCTGGTTTTTATAATTCTCATTCAAGTAGAAAAATGACTAAAAAAGAGTCGTGATGAGTGAGATTGTCATTTCTTTTGGTGGAGGAGCCATTGAAGGTATTCATCACGGTCCATTTTTTTCTTCCGCGTTTGGGTTTCGTCTTCCTTCCCTTTTGTCTGGTTTTTTTCTCGCCATCTCTTGTTGTATTCTCCTCTTCTTAAAGCGAGACCACACAGTTGGCAAATAAGAAAGGGAGGATGCCATTTCATCACGCCATTACAATCTGGACAAACACTCATCATATCTCACCAATACACTTCAAGTGTCAATGCATTGGCATCTTTTAAGAATCATTCTAATCTTACTTTTTCTTCAGAAGCTTGTTATAGTTGACAAGTACCAGACGTTAGCTTCATCATTGCTGTCTCGTGAACACGTATAGTGCTTCTGTTAGTCCTTGCACTAGTTTTAGTATCTCTTCCTCCGTGTTATAATAAGAAAAGGATGCTTGGATAATTCCGTTTTTTTCCTTCTTGAAGTGTTTTGACTGGTAGAAGAAAAGTTGGGTACATTGATCTCCAGCTCTCACGATGACATTAAATAGTTCTTCTAAGAAGATGGCGACATCCACTGGGTCGATGTATTCGTAATGCAGGCTTAGCGTTCCTTGATGATGTGCAATCAGATGTTGGTGTTGTTGAAGAATAGTAATGGGTTTGTTTTCTTCTTTTAATTCTGTTAATAGATTATCGAGAGCTTTTTTTCGAAGTTTTTCATCATGTTGATTGATTTTTCTTGGAGAAACTTGTCGAAGAAGTTTTATTGCTTCCATTAGGGCATTTAAATGAGGAATGCTAAGGAAATCGGGTTACAATCCAAGAGGTGGGGATTCGACTTCAAAGGAATGAGTAGTTACAGATTTTACCATGTTGCTGCTGATGAAAGAGGGTGGGAAAGAGGGCCATTCAGAGTTTTTGATCGTGATGGCTAGTCCATGTGGCATCCAGAGGGCTGTTCCCATATTTGCCACGATGAAGTCAGCATTTTTCCATCGTTGTCTAGGTTCAGTAAATTGATATCCTCGCGAGGCATCTAATAAGAGTTGTCCATCGTGCTTTTTGAGCGTTTTCACGATGCTGGATATTGGTGGAGTCCATCCAAGGACCATGGAAACATCGGAAAGTAGTAATAACACGTGAACATCATCATTTTTAATGTTCTCCAATTGAGATTCGAGTAGGTTGATCGTGTTTTTTGGGTCAAGAAATCTAGCATCTAGGACTTTCCATTGCCATTGCCATCGTCGAGCAGCATTGATCCAAGGAAGATAGATGGAATTGTGCGTGTCTGGAGAAATTAATAATAAGCACGTGGATTTTCCTTCTTTTTTAAGAATGCCCTTGGAAAGCTCCCAAGCAATGGATTCAGCGATGAGGAGATTTGCTAGGGAAATTGTTGGTTGGAAAATAACGTTCTGCACTCTTGATCCATGCCATGATGCCACGGTTTCGCGACACATCTCTAAAATTTCGGTTGCCTTGGCTGTTTGGTGATGAGATCCTTTTCGTGCGATGAGATATCCCTTGTTCATTGGTTCATTAAAGGCCTCTAGAATGGGTGTTGCAATTAGCTTGGCCGTTGCATTGTCCAAGTAAGCGGTTTCTCGTCGTGATTGGTAAAATGGGAATAAATCTCGAAATTGCTCCACATCCACCGTGATCACTCAAAGATTCCAATTTCTTCGATGAGATGCTGCGCCGCCTTTTTAGAAATACCTTCTTCTCCTAAAATGGTGTATAATCTAGGTTCCGCTAGATGTGCACGACATAGAGCATCTTCGATGATGTCTGCACTGATGTGAGACTTTTTAATTATATCTATGATTCCAATTTGTTGTAATGTTTTTTTATAACTTTTCCACGGTTGATCTTGCAAGTAAGCCATGATGATGGTACCGATGGCACATCTTTCTCCATGTAGCAGTACTCGAGGCTTGAGAGCATCCAGAGCTAGGGCAAACATGTGTTCTGCCCCAAAACCGATTCTCATGTTCCCAGCTGTGCATGTCACGACCCCGCTTATTAGTAATGCCTTGACTGCGGTGGCAACCAAGTTTTGGATGGAATTTGATTTGCTTGGAAGCAATAGTTGGGCTTTTAACAGATCGTAAGCATGAAAGATGGTCCCACTTGCAAAGTCAGAAAAAGGTTCTCCTTTGATTCGATTAGCAAATCTCCAATCCCACGTGGCTGTTAATTTTGCCAACGTATCACCAACTGAGGCAGCAAGATGTCGCGGGAGATCTTCACATTCATACAAGTAATCTATATTGACGATTACGGCTAAGGGTGGATGTATTTCTCCGTAGTATTTCTCGCCAGTGTTTTTTTCGGGGTGAAGAAAAATGTAAGGTGTAATTATTCCATCATGGGAGGTGAGTGTTGGCAAGTTGAGGTATTCGAGTCGGGTACCTTCAGCTTGCTGGTGGAGCAACACGAGATATTTTATGGAATCGATGATTTTTCCGCCTCCGACAGAAACAAGGACATCTCTAGGTGAGAGGTTGTTAGAAATCTCATGATATAACGATTCGATTTCGGATGCGGTTCCTTCTTTAATGATGTATTCATCAATTCTAGGGTTTACTATTTCTAAATGATTTTTGATTCGGGATTTGAACAGTTTTTCTGTCGTGGGACCAAAAAAGATGTGATAATTGATTGGTGATTCCATTTCTATTTCGATTTTTTTCAAGACATTGACAATTTCTGATTCTGCATGTTCCCCCATCACGAGGTATCGTGGAACTTCACTTTCGAGTAGCTCAGCGAGCACCATGTTGCTTTTCTCCTGGAAAATAGAGGCTATTTATTGTGAGAAGGTTTGACTGAATTTAATTTAGTCGTATAGTTTCTAAATTACGTGGAACCACGACTGACATCGAACGGAAATTTTTCTTCAAGGCTGATGCTAAAGATAAGGATTTTTGATAATTTCCATGAACTATGACCACTCGTTCTGGTTGTGGTTGTACTCTTCTGACATACTCTATCAATTCACGACGGTCTGAATGCCCAGAAAATCCTTCAATGGTATGGACATCCATTTTAATTTTGAGAAGTTTCACTTTTCCTTCATCATATATGCGGATTTCTCTAGTCCCTTGAGCAATTCTTCTCCCTAATGTTCCTTCTGCTTGGTATGAAACAAAACAAATGGAATTCTTTGGATCTGAACACAATTTATAGAAATATTGAACGGAAGCACCTCCGGTAAGCATTCCAGAAGTAGCTAGAATGACTGCAGGTCCTCCTTCTATTATTTCATCTCTTGCGGCACGTCCTTCAACATTAATAAAATATTCAGAAAGGAAAGGGTTATCTCCATTACTCAAGATTCTGTCTCGAATGCTCTTGGAGAGTAATTCTGGGTAGCACGTGTGGATTGCCGTGGCTTCCCAAATCATTCCGTCAATGTAAACAGGTGCCTCTACGAGTTTTTTCTTCCGAAGGTATTGTTCGATGATGAGTAATAATTCTTGTGCCCTTCCAACGGCAAGCGTTGGTATGAGCACCTTTCCTCCTCTTTTGAGAGTGGCATTAATTATGCGAACGATTTGTCGCTCGGAATCTTGTCGTGGTGGCATTACATCGTTTGGAGCTCCATATGTTGACTCCATCACGAGCGTTTCTAATCGTGCAAACTTGGTATTAGCTGGTTCGAGGAGTCTACTTTGTGAATGCTTGAAGTCACCAGTAATGGCAACATTGTAAGTGCCTTCACCAATGTGGAAATGGCAAATGGAGCTGCCTAGAATGTGTCCAGCTGGAGTGAAAGTTAACTTGATGTCATTGGAGAGATCTGTTACCTCGTTATAGTTTCTAGGTATGGTATGAAGGACCGCTTCCTTGATGTCGTTATAACTATATGGTGCAAGTTTTCCCTCAGCCTGTGCCACTTGGATGTAGTCACGCTGCAGGAGTGTCATAAGAGTTAGCGTAGCATCTGTGGCGTAAACAGGTCCTCGATATCCATACTTGAATAGATAGGGGAGAAATCCTGAATGGTCGAGATGTGCATGAGTAATGACAACAGCATCCAAGTTTTCGAGGTCAAACTCTGGTGAATCAAGGTGTGGAAAGATATTATTCGGGGCATGTGCACCTACATTCACGCCAATGTCTACCAAGACTCTTGACTCGGGAGTTTCTAGTAACAAAGCACTACGGCCGACTTCTCCACATCCCCCAAGACCTGTAATTCGGACCCATCGACTATTATCCTCTACCATCTTAGGGCGGTGTATTCGTTTTCCGATCTGGATTAGACTGAATTTTCTCTGGTTAACATTTTCCTTGAGAATTTTACGGATGCTGCTGATGATTTGCGATTCAATGGGTGGTGTTCTCATTACATTCGGTCGCCAACCGGTTTGTTTTGATATTTCATGTAAGTTAGCACCATTTTTTCCGATGACGAGTCCAGGTTTTCGTGCTTCGATGATGACCTCTCCTAATGTTTCATCGAAATGAATGGTCGTTATTTGTGCATCTTCTGGAACAATTTGCTTGATGATTTCAATGGCTTCTTCTTGTTCTTTCCTTACTTTGCTATCAGATCGAATTACAATCCTTTTTTGTAATTTTCTTGCCAGTTCTCTAACGATATTTCCATCTTCGATTAGAGCTTCAGGCTTTAATGAATAAAGAACCACGAAAGGTCCTTCAAATTCAATTTTTGAAATTTTTGCATCTGGGGGAACCAGAGTTTTTAGCTTTTCTCTAAGTTCCTCTAACGCGTCTGTAAACATTGAACTTGCGGTGGTCATTTTTTTTCCCTTTCACGTGCTTAATTTGCTTTGAGTTGGGTTTTTCTGAAATTTTGGTGAGATCAAAACCTCTAATTTTGTTTTTTCTTGAGAATGGTGGAATGAAGAAAGTCTGCTGGTAACAAGAATTTCAGATGATGTAAATAATCGACAACAGCGACAGACATTATGATATCATCTATCTGAAAGTTGATGACAATCTTATTTCTTGAAGGAT
>JAJRXH010000200.1 GCA_024276395.1 archaeon | reverse complement strand
TTCTATTTTCAGAATTTTTTCCTCATACAAGGCACCAAGTGAGCATTCTCGGAACTGATCTTAATCCTAACTTGTTAGAACTGGCAAGAAAAGGACAATACCGTGAAGAAGAGGTCGTTGAAGTTCCACCACACATCTTAAACAAGTATTTTCGCAAAATTCCAGAAACACATCCCCGAATTTATCATCTTAACTCGAACATCAAAAATATGGTACATTTCAAGCAACATGATCTCACAACATCCCCTCCTATCAAGAATGTCGACCTCATCCTCTGCCGAAACGTGATGATTTACTTTTCCCAAGAACAAAACCAAAAAGTATATCATTATTTCCAACAAGCACTTAAACCTGGCGGATACGTGGTAATTGGACAAAGTGAAATTTTACCCTTTAATTTGAGAGATAAGTTCGCCATCTTAAACCGCAAGCACCGTGTATTTAAATACACGCCATAATTTCCCGCTATGATAACTCTTTTCAAGTAAATGAACTCCTTCTAACATGAACAATGCAAGTAGAAGAATTTTTGGACCTATGTTTCAAGACCTATCAGCTCAACCACTGGTGGCCTGGAACATCTTTTGAAATTGCCATCAGTGCCATCTTGGTTCAAAATACTAACTGGAAGGGTGCATGGAAAGCACTTCGAAACTTACAACAAGAAAATCTTACAGTCAGGCCAACTAAACTAATCCACATCGAGAATTCTGTCTTAGAGCAGCTAATTCGACCAGCTGGTTTCTTCAAGCGTAAGTCAACAACTATCAAGAAGTTAACATACCTGTGGTTGAAAAAAAAGGGAATGCCAACCAGAGAAGAACTTCTTTCCATCAAGGGAATCGGAACCGAAACAGCTGATGCCATTTCCTTATATGCCTGCAACGTTCCCACCATCCCCATCGATGTATACACTAGGAGAATCTGGAAAAGAATTCCGTTGACCCCTGGTAATCCCCGAAATGATGACGAACTTCGTCAAATACTCATTCACGTCACCAACGAAGACATTGATTCCTTGAAAAAGGCCCATGCGGCCTTCGTGGAATTCGGAAAAGAATTTTGCAAAAAAGTTCCTCAATGCAAGGCTTGTCCATTAAAAAACGTGTGCGAGGCGACAATGAAAAGAAATGGAGATGAATGACGTGGCCGACAGTGAAAAATTCATTGATTCACATTGTCACCTCCCAAAGAATAGATTTTTGAGAGAATGGGACCAAAACATCCAAAAATGGAGAAAAATGGGAATTAAAGCAATCATCGGAGTAAGCATGACGAAAAATGAAAGCCTAAGAATCATTGAGCTTGCAAGAAATGAGGACATCATCATCCCAGCAATAGGAATCCATCCCTGGAAGGTCAAGAAAGATATCGATGCCAATTCTTTATACGATGAATACGCAAAGATCATCAAAAATCATCCAAATGTGGCAGCTATCGGTGAAGTTGGACTAGATTATCGCTTTGTAGAGAAAATAGAACGTTATCCCTTTCAAAGAAAGGTTTTCGAGACCTTTTCCATGTTAGCCAGAGATTTTCAGTTGATTTTGAACATTCACTGCGTGAATGCAACTAAAGATCTATTAGAAATACTCAGAAAAAATAACATTCCAGCAAAACAATGCATATTCCACTGGTATTCAGGAACAGAGGAAGAATTGCAAGAAGTTCTCAGATTTGGCCCTTATTTTTCAATAACTCCAGCTGTAGAATATTCGAAAACTCATCAAAATACTGCAAGACAGGCTCCACTCAATAAAATTCTTACTGAATCAGACGGTGACGTCAAGTACAAAAATGGAACTCGTGGTTCACCAGAAAGTATCCCACAAGTCATCAAGAATCTAGCCACTATCCGGGAAACAGATATTGAAGAAATGAAAGCACAAATTTGGTCTAACTTCTGCAAGTTGTTTTCTAAAAAAGAGGATGGACTTTCCACGTGAAAAAGACAAAAACATCAAGATTAGATGGTAATTAGAAGGATATCCTTAGGTTCTCATTCCAAGAATCACAACCAGATAAAAAAGAAAGATATCAAGGATAAAGTCGCTGAAAGAGAACGACCATTTCAAACTATTCTCCGATTTATTGAAAAAAGGATTGACATCAATCGATTATCAATTCCGATAATTCCCTTGGATATTTTGTCAGTAACTCGATTCCATCTTCCGTGACCACGAATATATCGCTGTGACGAAAACCTCCTAATCCCAATTGGTAAATGCCAGGTTCACAAGAAAATACCATACAGGGCATTAACTGCGTATCATCACCAGTATCTAAAAAGGGGCGTTCGTGCCCTTCTATTCCAAGGCCATTGCCGGTATGATGACGCAATAAATGTCCATATCCACTTTTCTTGATGACTTTTCTCGCTATTTTATCGATTTCTGAGCATTTCAGGCCTGGTCTAGCGGATTCCAATGCCGCTGTTTGTGCTTCCAGCATTACTTGGAAAAGAGTTATTTTTTTTACTTTCGGGCTCCCCAATGAATATGGTTCTTTCAAGTTCCGTGTGATATCCGTACACATTCGAGGTAACTCCAGTAACGACGACATCCCCAGTCTTAAAAACCAGTCTTTGTAACATAGAATGAGGGTAGGCTGAATGAGGTCCTATCTGCCCGCGATATCCAGCTATAGCGGGAAACATTCCCCAACCCTTGGGTTCATAATCGGGTCCAAAAGATTTCCTCATCTCGTTAGATGCTCCCATACTTGCTCGAATCGATACTTCTAGTTCATTTTCACCAGCTGCCGTGAATTTCTGTAGATAGTAATGAGCACGTTCTGCCCACCGTGATGATTCCCTAATCAAGTCTATTTCCTCTGGTTCTTTTAAGATTCGTATGTTAACGATAACATCTGGTAATAATTTAGGGGATTGTCCTAAAATCTCTTTGAAAGTCGGTCCTTGATAGCCCCAATAGGTAGGCGCACCCGCTAATTCTGCTGCCAACCGTGAAATATCTGCCTTGATATCATCCCTAAGAACTCGCGCAAATTGCTTGAGGGGATGATATCTCCAGGATATTCAAAATAAGAAATGAATTTTCTTGCACGAAGGGAACTTGTGCTTGGACATGCTCTACCTCCAAAGCTGGAACAAAGAACTGAATCTCTCCCTGGTGAACGATGAGAACAATCGGTCTTTCCGTGGGAATAAATGAAAAACCAGTCAAGTAGAAGATATTCTTCGAATTCAATACCAAATAAGTATCAATATTTTTTCTGGTAATTGTCCTTGGAGACGTTCAATTCTCTTCTGATGGTGTTGTGGATCTAACCGATTTCGTGACATTTTCTTTTCCTCCAAATTAATTTAGATATTTTTGTTCATCTGCTTATTTCATAATAATAAATAATAAGCGTTTTTTATTTTTTTTCATTTGTTCAAGAAAGCAAGTGAAATAGTGAAACATACTAAAAACGAGAAAGTAAAAACGATCAAGCCAAAAAACACAAACACCAAATTCGTGGATGTCATCAAGAGTGTTCCAATTCCTAGACCAGGACCAAACAGGAGCAATTGGAAAAAAAATGCTATTTTAACTTGCATTTCATTTTTTTCCCTTGAAATTTCTTTTTTACAGAGATGGATGTTTGGTGGAGAATGAGAGACTTGATCTTTCGAACGCAATTCAAAGATCATTCCTTGAATTCCTAAACCAATCATCATCAAACAAATCCCAAGAATCAGTAAAAAAATTGAAGATATATTCACCTCTAACGAAAGCACTTCCATTAGAATGAAAACATACGACACAAAATTATTGAGTGAATGAAGAAGAATGGAAACTAGCAATGATCTAGAAAGGAGATAACCAATGGAGAGAATGATCCCAAGAACAAACAAGTAGAATTGATGGGTAATGACGTAACTAAAACTTCCGGAAACCATATCACCGGGCAAGTGAGCAAGTGAAAACACTGCTGAGGTAAAAATGACTAGAACTTTCATCCGAGAAAGGGCCGAAGTGGAAGTTCTAGCAGTATTCATCTCTAATCCAGAGATTTGTTGCCGTGATACATGAAAAAGAAAAGGCAGGCCCCGATATAGCAATTCCTCAACGATAGGACCTATAACTAAAACTTGAATTCCTAAAAAAACAAGGGAGATGATATCTGCATCATTAACGTTCAATAATGACATCTCTGATATCTTTGGTTCTGAAAGAAACGAGAGTAAGAAAGCATAAAGGGATTCAACTACAGAAATTAGAAGAAGTATCAAGCCGATGAGAAAGAAAAATAAGGAAGTTACACCAAAAAAGGAGTTATTATTCTCTTGATGAGAAGAACGATGCTTAAAAACAAATTCAACACTAAAAACTCGTGATAATCCTAATGAAAACCAAAACAAGAAAATAACATATGCTGATGACAATGAAATGAGAGTGACAACCGTTTCCGTTAATCCAAAAGAGATAATCTGATTAAGCAGTACAAGTAAGCCATTAATGAACGACATCAAGATCATGAGAACAAGAGAATGAATGAATAATAACGACATACTCTGTTTAACAGTAATTCTTGGTTCAATCATCAAAAATCACGCCAATTGTACCATCGTTCTACCATTTCCAGAAAATATCCTAAACTTAACTCAAAGTCTTTTTCGTCGATGATTTTCCCATGAGAAAGAATCAATTCACTCCAATTAACCATGGAATAGACAAACGCCGGAACGAAGAGAACATTCCGGGGAAAGCTACTCCCACTTTTGTGTAATAACATATCTGCCAAGTGTTGAAAGATCTCTCGTTCGATCTCGAGAAAAATTCCCCATCTTGGTTTCTGAACAAAATCTTGTATTTTGTCATCAATATCCAAGCTAGTTAAGAAGCCTTCCAAGTTCTTTACTCGGAACAAGGAAGAATGCGATGGAATTCGTGATTGAATTTCATTCAATAAAGCCATATCTTTTTCATCCATAAGAGGATAATATGGTTTGTCTGCTTTCTTACCTAGCAATTCTCGGAGGGCTTCTTGAATGACCGAAACAATTCCCTTCTCTGGAATTATGGGTCTCGGAGAAAAAACATAAGTAATCTGTTGACCTAACTCGTCTATCAGTTTCCGTTCTAATCGATAGTAATATCGCAGTTCGTTGAATTCTTCCATCGGTGGTACTGAATCAGGATCTACATTCAGTTTTTCTGAAATCAAGTAAGATTTAACCCTCAAGGAATCAACAATGATGAATATTTCTATTTTCACGTCCAAGTTCGTGATCATTCTTGCAATCACAGTTGTAAGTTCTGACTGGAGCCCTAGTATGAGGTCACGACTCTGGTGAAACCTCGTGCGGTCTGATTGTTGTCTAATCATAGAAAAAGGAAATAACGAGGTAACATTAAACGAAGTATCCACGATGACTTCTAAATTTTGGAACAATTCTGCAGGTAATCGTTTTTTAAGATGGCCAACCAATTCTTCAATGAAAGGCCACAAGTTACTTGTTTTAATAGGTGAATAGATGGAAGAACGAATCACCAAGTACGGAAAAGTACCTTCTTGCTTGGAGAGGAGAAACAATTCATCACTTAAAGCCTGAACAAAAAAAGAACCATCATCCGGAATGAAGAAAGAACTCGAGCATAAGATTCGAGAGAAATCGAGGTTATTCACGTTTAAATCAACAAGTAATACGGGTTTATCGTGACGCAAAGCTGCTAACATCAAGGCACTCGCCAAGGCAGTTTTGCCAGAGCCTCCCTTAGAAGATGTAATCAACTTAATCTTAACCATTTATTTGCACCGCCTTCTCTTTGATTCCTTTACTTGATTAACTTGAAGAAATGCCCATTAAGAGGACGCATCACTTCGCTTAACACGGATTTGAAATTTCTTAAGGCTTGAACTCGTGATACTTGTGCCTCAACGGACAAGAAATCACTCAAGCGATGGGCATTCAGCCTAAGATGGGGAATCAAGATGACATTTGAAGGTAGATAACCCTTCATTTCAAAATAAGTTAGAAGCTCACCAAACAACTCACCAATTAATCCTTCTGCACCCCATAAATATGCAGCATCATTCGTTATGATATTAAAAGCTACTCCTTCAAGGATTTCAGATAATGAAAGCAAGGAAATGGGAATATCCTTTACTGGCAAGCTATCTAATATCTCTTCTTGATCTTCCGTCAAGATACTTCTTGACTCCGAAATTCTCGTTGGCCATTTTTTCTCCAATTGATAAAACTTGGGAGTAAACACGTTGACCACGTCACTTTCCAAATTTAATGATTTTAATCTCGTGAGAAGTACCTTTATCTCCTCTGTTAATTCTCGTAAATACTTCTCCTCTTGACTATGTTCTTGTTTCGTGATAGACAACCGATATCTCCCAAGTATGGGTTCTAATCTTAATTTAGACAAAAAAGGTGTCAAGGACCACACGTGAAAAATCATCAATTTTGCTCTTTCTTTTAATCTAGTAATAATGCTGGAATCAGAAAGAGTGCATAATGAAGTGATGTTGAGATTGGTTTCAATGATGACAATAAAGTGCGAACAACAAGCTTTAATCCGGGTGCTCGATTGATAACTCTAAAAAATAAATTTCTATTTATGATTTATAACAACTAACCTTAAAAATTATATTATAAATAAAACTTTATTAATTATATTTTATTTATAAACTATTGTTTTAAGGCTATTAGTTCTTAATTAATTTTTGATCATGTCTAATAACTTTATTTCAAAATATTTTTT
>JAJRXH010000199.1 GCA_024276395.1 archaeon | reverse complement strand
TCACACGAAGTATCACCCAGTGGCATCATACACGAACACAATCTTTGGAGAAGTCGATTTCATTCCATATCATTCAGCGATTTATGCGGATAGCACCTCCACGAGCAAGTTCATCTGGTGGGGATATACTTACTACTGGTACGACAGCACCCACACCTCCTATTTCGATGTCAAAATTACTAATCCACGAGATAGTCACGGTGGTCATCAATACGTCATTCTTCAGGCAATGAATTTCATTGAATCACACTGGGAAACTTGAATTGAATCCCACCCACCGAACTCATTCAAAAATAATTAACTAATAATATACCTTTTCCCTTTTTTCTTTAGTCTGATTCTTTTCTTCTTCATTTCAACAATATTGTTGACTACACACATCAAAAGCTGATCATTTGAAGATAGTCAAGAAATCTGATTTACCAGCATTGCTAGCGTTTCAAGAAAAGATAAAGTTGAGAGATGAAAAACACGTGAACGAAAAATAAAAAGATTTAGAGAAAAAAACGTCGGAGTATCTTTTTGCATGATAGTCACGAACAGAATTTATCATTGAAGAGTAATGACCTTCTCCAGTTCATCAGCAACATCCTTGAGGCCAAATTGTTCTAGAGTTGATTTTGTAGGGATTCCTCGTTCATCCCAGCCTCTTTTCTGGTAATAATAAGACAACAATTGATCATACTTATCCTTATCTAAGTGTGCTCCCTTTAGCGGACCTTGAGTAAGTGGTTCCTCAAACCAGCGAGGTGGTGGATAATCCATCGTTCGGTCCCACTTGCCATCAAACTCTCGAACCCAAAACGCCCTAATCATTGCATATACTCTGTCAGCGATTTCCCACATATCGTCGAGAGTCCAGTCAATTCCAGTAACTTCTTTTAATAGCCGTGGATACCAATCTAACTCGAGACCTACTTCTATCCAAGGGAAACGACATGTTGTCAAGCATTCAAACATTCCACCACGTATTCGCTGCAATTCAATGACCTTATCGGCTTTTTCTTCACCATAACTTTCACGATTCGTTTGTAACTCCCAATAAATAACCCAACTTGACTTGTGATGAGCTCCAATTTCGCTAACACCAAATGCAAGTGCCATCCCAGGATTAAGATGACAATTATAGGCAGATGTATCCAAACCTTTCACGTACATTGCCCATTTTCTGGTCTCTTCACCTAGTTTCTTTGAGACATTTACAGTTCCCTCTGCCAAGAGATTCCCTAATTCGCCTTCTCTATAAGCAATTTCCTTGATAAGTTCCTTGGTTCTCTCAAAATCGTTCCACTTAAGGGCATTGAGATACCCCTTTTCGGTACTTTCTGCAGCAAATGCCAACACGCCTCCCAGACATATAGTATCCATTCCTAGATCATCCGCAAGACGAACAAGTGTCCCGATCTCACTTAGATCCTGCATTCCCAAGTTTGGTCCTAACATTCCCACATTTTCGTAATCTAATTCAGATAGATCATCATTCTTGTCCTTGATGCTGTGTCCACATCGCATGTTACACAAGGGACACCCTAGGGTCTTGACCTTCATTGACTCAAGCTTGTTGCCATCAACCTGCTTGGAATATTCAAATACACCTTCTCTAAAGTTATACGTGGGCAAGCTGCTAACTTCTTGACACCACTCCAAAATTAACATCGTGCCTTGACGCATCCACGTAGGATATAACTCCTTGTTACGCACTGACGTATAAGCATCCTTTCCAGCAGCTTTCAACCCCTCGGGATTTGCTAATGGAATGTCTTTTGTTCCTCTTACTACCACGGCCTTAAGTTTCTTTGATCCCATTACCGCTCCAATACCTGGGCGACCACCAGCACGACCCTCCATCGATCGAACTACAGCAAATTTCACTAGATTCTCTCCAGCAGGGCCGATGCTTAAGATGCCTACATTCTTTCCGTGTTTTTCAATGATTTTCTGTTCCAAATCGTCAACAGGAAGGCCCCATAGGTGGTCTGCTGGCTTGATTTCAACCTTATCATCTTCAATGTAAATGTACACGGGCTTTTCCGAGGCACCTTCTACAATCAACACGTCATAACCAGCTTTCTTCAATTGTTCAGAGGCTTTAGTACCAATGTTACCATCACCATAACCGCCCGTGAGAGGACTTTTTGCAGCAACAACCATCTTTCCACTACTTGGTAAAGGCAAACCCGACAATGGACCTGTAGCAAAAATAAGCTTGTTTTCAGATCCTAGAGGATCTGCACCCTTAGGAACTTCATCCCATAAAATTTTAACAGCAAATCCTCTCCCACCTAACCACTTCTTAGCAAATTCTTCATCATAGTCAGTTACTTTAACTTCTCCAGTTGACAGATTTACTCTCAAAAACTTACCTAACCATCCTTTCATAGCAAATCACCGCATCTTCAACACTCATCAACATTAAAGAGGGATGATGAACACTCAAGTGATCAACACTTCAAGTCTCCGAGTGACCTTCTTTCAAGCATTTAATAAAAATCTTTTGAGAAGACTGACCCTTCACGAACGTGAAGTCATATTTCAGTAATGACATATCACCATTCTAGTGGCAGAAACTTTTATTTTCTTAGCCTTGGGCATCACGGTCAATGTTTTTCAGTCATAATCGATTAGATGTGAGTTTTTTAACGAAATCCAAGACTCCCTTTCCAAAAGGGTGATTTGAAACATAATCAGCTTCTTTTTTGATGAGATCAGTGGCATTGCTTATTGTTCCTCTTATCGTGACAAAGGGACTAGTAAACAAGTCTAGATCATTATTTCCATCACCTACAACAGCTATCAACGTGTCATCATCTCCTTGCAAATTAACATCTCGTTCCAATATCTCTTGCAATGCAGTCGCCTTGTTTACACCCTTAAAAACGACGTGCTTGGCAAACCCTGAGTCCTTTATTTCTAGAGGTAACCCTTCTCGTTCTAATACTTCCTGTAACTGATCCAATGGAAGTTCACTATAAAATGCCAAATCTACCAATCGAAAGGCGTTCGTAGGAGACTCGTAGACCTCTATCGGAAAGACTTTCTTCAATAACTCCATCCCGGCTTTAATAATTTCACGGGTTCCCAGGATATGCTGTTGTCTCCATCCCTTTCCGATCACGCACCCACTTTCAGCAATGACCCAATCTCTTGCGCCCAAAAAAAAAGATAATGTCCAAGTCACTGGATAAGGATTCCCAGAAGCAATGAAAACTCTAAAATCGTTTTTTCGAGCCAACTGAATGGCTTCAATGCTCTCTGGGACGACTTTTTTGTCCGCATCTGTCAGAGTTCCATCTACATCAGTAACTAGAATCTTCATCACGCAAACCCATCCATTACATCTTAATAAACGATTTTTCAATGATGCGGAAGGGCACTCACGATGTCTAGGATGTTAACCAACAACAGTCCCAGCACTTCTAACAAACTAATCAATTCATTCTCCACCAACAACATTAAATATCTCATTTATCAGTAAGCGAATGAAAAAACTTCACTTAAGAATCTTACCTGTTTCCATGTACCATAAATATAAATCTAGCTCTGCCAAAGACATCCCAACTTTCTGAGCTAATTGCCTCAGAACTTCTTCTATCTCAAGATATTTCTTTCTACTCATTGTTTTCGGTCTTTCGATGAGACCATATCGATGAAGAACATCAATGATGCGAAAATCGATGATGGCCAAGCTTTCATAACCAACATTCCGAAGAAAATGGCTGGATTCTTTCATCCCGAAACCTTTCACGGTTTTCACTAACCATTCTCGCAATTTTAGTTCATCATAAGAAAAACGAATCTTGTTCATTATTGTTTTCATTTTTTTA
>JAJRXH010000198.1 GCA_024276395.1 archaeon | reverse complement strand
CATAAGGTGTTCCTCTTTCAGGAACGACTTCATCTTTGCTTACACGAAGGATCATCAAGTATTCAAGACTCATCAAGAAAGCAAAAAGTAAAGTAAAATATATCAAAGGATGAATCATCCTCTCACCACACTTGATAAAGCATGAAACAAATGAAACAGAATCGATGATAAAAAATCATCCATTCTGCACCTAAATGAAAAAGACGGGAATGATGATTTAAAATAAAGTCATGCTCATTTCCCAAGAAGATAATTAATAAAAGATGAGGAGACACGCATCATGTCTAAAAAGAAAGCAACCATTCGTTCCATTTATTCGGTAAGCCGTGGAGTTCCCATTGGCGCAAGAGTTACGGTTGCCGATAATTCAGGTGCCCAAGTCGCACAAATCATTGGCGTCAAGAAAATTAAAACGCGCCTAAGACGATTAGCAGCTGCCCACGTAGGTGATCTCGTCATCGTGACCATCAAAAAAGGTTCCCCAAAGATGCGACGACAAATCGTCCATGCTGTATTGATACGACAACGAAAGCCTTATCGAAGAGCAGATGGTACATGGATACAATTCGAGGATAATGCCGTCATCATCACGAATGAATCTGGAGAACCCCGCGCCACGGTCATCAGAGGGCCAGTCGCTAGAGAGGCTGCTTCTAAATGGCCCAGAATATCGAGTCAAGCTTCATTTATTGTTTAACCTAACTAAAAGATAGAAAAAAGATAGAAGAAAGAAAGATACAAGGGTTCACTGTAAAGGAGTGGAAACGCATGCTCACTAAAACAAAAAAACCTTCTAAACAACGAAAAAGGCGATATAATGCCCCTCATCACATTAGAAGAAAGTTCTTCAGCGCACCACTCTCCAGATCACTTCGAGAACAATATGGTGTACGAACCATGCCCATAAGGTCTGGAGACAGCGTTTACATTCGGAAAGGCAGCTTCAAGGGGATTGAAGCAAAAGTTGTTCGACTTCATGCAAAACGAGGAAAATACTTCCTCGAAATAGAAAACGTGGTAAGAGAAAAAACAACTGGTGTCCGACAATTTTATCCTATCAGCCCTTCAAACGTAATCATCACCAAGTTTGGAGCGATGGACGAGACTAGAAGGCAAATTATAGAAAGAAGGAGACAAGAACGCCGAATGAAAGCCCTTGAAAAGGCCGCAAAAGCTGCCACAGAGGAAGAAGAATAAATTAAATGATTAGGACAAACTAACGAGAAGACATTTCACCATCATCAAGTCAAGTGCATAATCGAGTAAAAAGACCGAGTAAAAAAATAGAAGAGGATTAAAAATGGCAAGAAGAGGCGCATCACGTCATCGCAAGAGATATAACACACCTTTAACTTACCCCATCGAACGAAAAGTTCGAACGTTTATCATTCGACCATATCCCTCTGGACATCCTTTTAACAAGAGCGTGCCTGTGGGCGTTCTCATAAGAGATTTACTAGGATATGCCAAGCGTTATGATGAATTAAAGAAAATTTTCGCACGTGGAGAAATTCACGTGGATAAAAGAAGAATTCGCAAGATCAAGTACGCAATCGGTTACATGGACGTGCTCGAAATTCCAAAAGACTCCAAGGCTTTCCGAGTGACTCCTAGTGCCACGCGTCAAGGTTATAGCTTGGTAACCATCAATGATCAAAAAGATACGGAATGGAAATTGTGCAAGGTTATCGGAAAAAAAATGATCAAGAAAGGACGACTCCAACTTAACCTACATGACGGAAGAAACATCCATGTTAATCCTCGTGAGGATGTAGAGGGAAATAATCGGCTAGTTCCTGAAAGCCCAGAGTTGTCCGAGCAATTATGGGAAATCCGTCCCCGCGATACTTTAATGATACACTTACCAAATCAATACATTATGAAATGGTACCGGTTCGAAGAGGGAGCTTGGCTTGTCATTACCGATGGGACAAATCAAGGAAAAGTTGGCCGAATGGTAAGTGTTGAGAAAAGAATTGGTAGAAACCGATCCATTGTTACCATGGAATCGGAAAACGAAGAAATTCGCACGGCCCTAGAGAACGTCTTCGTGGTCGGTGGATCCCAAGAGAATGCACCTGCCATTCCCATTCCAAAACCTGAAGAAGCAAGACTAATAATGTAATGTAATGTAATGATAAATAAGATGAAGCACGAGATTGGGTGGAAAAGATGTCTCAATATTATTATCGTGAAGAAATTACCGCGAGCGCCGAGTTGACTGAGGAAGAACAAAAAATTATAGAAGAGTGGGAAAAGCATCCAATGCGAAAGCCCTTTGTTGCCAAGGTTGTAGTCAACTTTGCTGTCGGTCAGTCAGGGCCGCGTCTAGAGCAAGCTCGTGCTCTATGTGAAAAGTTAACCGGACAAAAACCCCGAAGTGGCTTAGCAAAGCAAACAGTACGAGGATTTGGCATTAGAAAGAAAGAACCCATCGCAGCCGTGGTCACCCTCCGCAAGGAAAAAGCCATCGAATTTCTCAAGCAAGTAATCTGGGCAAAAAATGACATCATCAAGCGTCGGAGTTTTGATGAAATGGGAACCGTTGCCATGGGAATTCCCGATCACTTGCAACTACCTGGACAAAAATTCGATCCAAGCATTGGTTCACATGGTTTTGATGTTACAGTAGTGTTAGAACGACCAGGCTATCGCATTTCAAGACGCCGACGCCGAAAAGCCAAAATACCAAGAAAACATCGCGTGACCAGGGAAGAAGCCATTGCATTCTTCAAATCAGAATTCGAGGTAAAAATACAAGATTAGAACATTAAGTTCTCTCCTCATTTTTCTCGGAGGATACCATCATGGATAAAAACATGACGAAAGATAGAATAAGGAAAAATAGGACCTTTGGTAAGGGTAGTCGAAAATGTCGTCGTTGTGAAACACATGTCGGATTAATTCGCAAGTACGGACTTCTTTATTGTCGTCGCTGCTTTAGAGAAATTGCTAAGGATTTGGGATTTACCAAGTATTGAGAGAACTAATTAATAACATGCATCCTATTATCTTCATCAATCAATGGACTTTCAGATCGTCCGCTCCCGCTACAACACCACGACACCCATCCATAATTTTTTCATATCCTCTTCTTTCCATCATTAATCCCATCCAATCAATTAACAATAACCCGGTAACTCGATTTTATCTCCTTTCAAAGATAAAACACGCTTAAAGTAGAGAGTAGAGAAAAGAAAGACAAGAAATACCGCATCAATTTGATCGATTCATCTTGACTTTCTCCAAGTATTGCTTGTAAGGATCTTTTTTATCAATATAGTCCCCTAGTTCTCGTTCAAGATCTTGAAGCAAGGATCTAACTTTCCTGTTAATTTTTGAAGGTAAAATAACCTTAAACCGAATATAAAGATCACCACGTCCTCTCGACCTCCCATCTGGCCTTAATATGAGAAAACCTTTTCTTTTTATTCGCACGGTATCGTCATACCTCGTGCCTTGCGGAATCTTTACGT
>JAJRXH010000197.1 GCA_024276395.1 archaeon | reverse complement strand
GAAAAGTATCTTAAAAGCGGTGCTCCAGCCTACGTGCCAAAAATGAGAGTACCTCTCAAAGATGCCGTGTACATTACCAAGCAACTCAATGGAATCACCGTGTGGGCACACCCCATCCTAGAATGCAAGAATGATGTAAATCTCGAAGAAACAATTGAATTACTGTTAAAAAATGGATTGAAAGGCATTGAATTTTATTATCCCTACGAATTCCGAGCTAGAAATGAATTACCTCCAAAAACCGTGCTTGATGGATTGAAAGATAAGTTATCAGAATACATTGCCTCTCACGAACTCATCGTGACTGCAGGATGCGACTTTCATGGAGATCGCGGTGTGATTGGCTGTCTAGATATCCCCGAAAAAATCTTAGAAACTCTTCGTGATATCTTACCGGTACAAGATGCAAAAAATGAATGAGTTGACAGCATGATAATAACGTGACGAGGAGCTTTGAAGGAAAATGAACATGGAGTTCACCCACGAAGACAGCAAACTTTGGATCACCCGTTCACGACAATTCTTACAATCTGCAAGAGATAATCTAAACAAAAATAGGATAGAAATAGCCGCTTTTGAAGCTGAACAGGCCGCCCAACTCGCCCTAAAAGCACGAATATTCCAACTTGAAGAAATCATCCCGCGAACGCGATCCATTCGTGAGTTATTAAGAAGATTAGCGCTATTAACAAATAATCATGGCATTAATGAGTTTCTTGAGTCAAATCTGTCCAGTATTAGGTTACTAGAAGAATCACATGATCGTGCACGATATTCACCTCGAATGCTGAACAAGGAAGATGCGACCAGATGCGTGGCAATTGCTGAAGAAGTCCTTCAACTAATATTTGAATCATGAAGGAGGAAAAAAAGCATCCATCCCAAGAAAAAAACTGACAAGATGAATGAGTATGACCACCATCGATCACGAACTTCTCAAGTCTTCAAGCACCTTCACGCCACGTTTCGGATAATTAGTCAAGATCCCATCTACTCCCACTTCTAAGAAAAGGCGACGCATTTCATCTGGGTCATCTGAATAGAAGTAATTTACTTTCACGCCTTGTTCATGAAATTTATCCACCCATTCCGCTACCGCCAAGGAATGACGAATCTGAACGACGGGAAGATCCCACTTCATGCATAATTCAAACGTTTCTCGTGGACTTCGCTTTTTCTGAAGTAAACCTAGTGGACAATCTGGATAACCGTCTCGAATGCGTGGAATGCTCTTTACGAACTTGATGGCCACATAGCCCCGATTCAAGATATCATACTGAAATAAAATGTCCAGAACCGCATTTTCGAACCAAGAATCACGTGGATCATGATACTTGAGTTCAACGTTTAGCTTCATGGATGATGGAATGCAAGAGAGTGCCTCATCTAGCGTGGGAATCCGCAGGCCTTCCCATTCCTTACCTCTCCATTTTCCTACATCAAGAAGGCGGACTTGATCCCATATTAAATCCGTGACACTTTGAGATAGCCCAACTAAACGTTCTAACGTCTTATCATGGTAAATCACCAATTTTCTGTCTCTTGTTGGCTGCACGTCCATTTCCACGCAATCAGCGCCTTGTTCAACCGCTGCCTTGAACGCAGGAATGGTATTTTCTGGATACTCACCTGAAGCTCCCCGATGTGCTATGATCCATTTTCCCATACTTGATACCCCCAGAGACTCACTTTTCATCTCGATTACTGTCATCCATCTCCGCTTT
>JAJRXH010000196.1 GCA_024276395.1 archaeon | reverse complement strand
CAGTGTTTGATGCTGGCATCGGTTCGGCGCTTACCAAAGATGGACAAATAGAGATGGATGCCATGATCATGGAGGGACGGACTTTACGAGCTGGAGCAGTTGCTGGCGTGAGCAACATCAAGAATCCCGTGCACCTGGCAAGACTCGTGATGGAAAATACCGAACACGTGATGCTCATTGGTACCGGCGCAATGAAATTCGCAAAGAACGTGGGAATCCCCCTCGTACCACGCGATGCTTTGCTTACCGAGGACGCACTAAAAACGTGGAAAGAATTCAACAAGTTTAAAAAAACTATCAACACTTTTTTTAGCACACCTGACACGGTAGGAGCAGTTGCGTTAGATTGGGAAGGAAATGTCGCAGCAGCTACCTCCACAGGTGGGATTACTGGAAAAATGAGCGGCAGAGTTGGTGATTCTCCAATCATCGGTTCTGGTGGTTATGCGGATAACTTGGTAGGCGCCGCCTCATCAACTGGATATGGTGAGGCCATAATGAAAATTACCCTTGCACGACATGCGCTTTCTTACTTGACACGACAAGTAACACCAAAAGATGCCGCCCTCAACTCTCTAAAAGACATGAAAGAACGAGTCAATGGTCACGGTGGAATCATCCTCATCGACAATATCGGATCTTTTACCGCACATTTTACTACTGAAAAAATGGCTTGGGCTGCCATCACGGACGGAAAACTCCAATCTGGATGCAAAAAACCTTCTTCTTGAGCAAACCATAACCTACTCCTAAAGAATGATACTCACTGCTAACCAGAAAAAAAGGAAAAACCGACTAAGAAGTGAGAGAAGAGACAACATGGAAGATAATCGTCTTATTGAATTTGATTTTCCTTTTGAGCATGTGAGCAAGATCGCTTCTCGAGAAACTATAACGAGGAAGGGACACATATCAACTTTACATCCATGGTGGGCAAGACGCCCGCTGGTGGCTTCTCGAACGAGCATTGCAGCGTCTTTAATTGCAGTCAACGAGAAAGAAAAAGAGAAGATTCGGCGAGCAAAAGAACTCTTGTCAACAATCACGACGGTTAACTTAGACTCTCCGGAAGCAAAAAAAGCACTCTCCTTGTTAAGAGAACTCATTCAAAGTCAAGATCTCTTCAATGGTGAAAAACCTAAAGTATTAGATCCTTTTGCTGGAGGAGGGTCCATTCCACTAGAAGCAATGAGGTTAGGATGTGATGTACATGCCATTGACTACAACCCAGTAGCAGTATTAATCCTCAAGGCTACATTACAATATCCCTTGGAGTATTCACGGGGGAGAGACGAATTAGTACGAGACATAGAGCGATGGGGCAATGAAGTATGGAGACGAACTAAAAACGACCTAAAACTCGGTGATATGGAAGAACAAAATGATGACACCAAGGGAAATGATGAGAAAAAGCCCGTGGCTTATCTCTGGACCAAGGTCATTCGTTGCCCCAACCCACGATGCAAGCACGAAATTCCCTTGTTCAAGCAATTTTGGCTTTCTCGGAAGAAAGACAAAAAAATTGCCCTAATTCCACGCGTGAATGATGACTCAAAAAAGATTACTTTCACGATTCAAGAAGGTAGAGGACCAGAATCTTTCCCAATTGATCCTTCACGTGGTACAATTAATCATGCTAACGTTACTTGTCTTGCCTGTAATGCAACCATCGATTCACGAAACATCAAGGAATCATTCAGCCGAAAAAATTACTCTGAACGGCTCATCGTTGTCATTGAACAAGATCCAAAGATTGGAAAGACTTATCGTCTTCCTAGAAAATATGAACTAGAACTTTTACTAACACTTCCCAAAAAATTAGAGATGATTCTACAAGAACTCGCTGAGCTGCTTGAAGAGAATCCCCTTCCAGTTGAATTTATCAATCCCCGAAACCCAACACAAGATGGCCATGGAACCCGATGCGTGAAATATGGATTTCAACGATTCAGTGATCTCTTTAATTCACGACAACTCCTCACCTTGCTCACGTTAATGAAGCACATCATTCTCATTGAAAAAGAGTTAGAAACAGAAGGATATTCTAAGACTGATCAAAAGATCTTGCTCACGTATCTATCCTTGATTTTCTCTTCACTAACCAATTATTGCTCACGAATGCAGCGATGGGTCGTGAATTGGGAAGTTGCCGCCGCAACCTTTTCGCGACAAGCAATCCCAATGGTCTGGGATTATGTCGAAATAAACGTGCT
>JAJRXH010000195.1 GCA_024276395.1 archaeon | reverse complement strand
TCACCGACAACATGTCCTAAAAATCCAAAATCGGCGGTGTTTTCTAATTTAGTCTTCATGATAACTTCGACATTAGGCACACGATTTTCTTCAAGATGTAAGCCATAATAGGCAGTTTTTCCAGCTATAGCGGCCGACAAGGCGGTGAGGGCATCTTCGCGATTGGTTCTGGCACCAAAGAAGGTATTGGCAAAAGTCACGGCGGAAGATTCTGCCCAAGCAACATGTTGTCCCAGTTCGGGAAGATGACCAAAATCGTATGGTGTACAACTGCATGTGGTGAGTACACCCAATTTTTCATAATAATCTAGTATTTTTTCCTGATTCTTGGCAAACTCAGGCGGAATGTGCATTAATTGCCAAGAGAGTCGGTCCATTCCAGAAGGATTAAGAGTGGTAGGTACGCTCACGCGACATCCCTTTTCCACGAAGATTGAGAGTTGCGTGAGTAATCCATCACCTCCCGTGAGATACGACACTCCGGAGACGTGGGCTGATGCTATCTTGATGAGCTTTTCTGCCTGAAAGAAATCACCAACGTCCACGAGTAGTTGATAGGCCAATTGTAATCCATTACCATGCTCTCCAGCTAAGATATTTTCTTCTTCTTTTGTGAGGTACATGGGGGAAGACACCAAAAGTCTTGATTTCCATTTCAAGTTCATTCATTTCCCTTAAAAAGAAGTGACATTCTAGAATCATCCTTTCTTCTTGCATTAAACTTGTTGATGTGCTATAAAAAGAGTAAAATTTGACCATCTCATCTTGCCATGGGCTATATTTTTATTAGAAATTGCTAAAAAATTACTTGTAAGTGATGGAAAATGAAGTCATCGATGTTGTGGGGATTCAAGAATAACCGTCCTTGAAAGTTAATGGTGGGTAGATAATCATCTCCTTTGAAATTGAGGCAACTCTCATGAGCATCCTTGTTGAAACATGGCAGCTTACTAAGATTTATCCTTTAGGTCATAATGTCATCACGGCCCTCGAGGATGTTTCCCTTACCATTAATGACGGTGAAATTGTCATTATCATGGGTCCTTCTGGCTCGGGAAAGTCCACACTCTTGAATATCATTGGTGGCATTGATCGTCCTACAAGCGGTACCGTGTACTATTATCTTCCCAAGCTTTACCTATCAAGAGCATTACCCCCACTTCAAGCACAATTAATACTGAAGAAAGAGGGATTAATGACCTTTGAAGAGGAGCGAGAAGGTTCATCGTCGGTACCCCCCATCTTGTGGATGACTCACGATCGAGGAACATTAGAGTTCAGTCATCTAGGAGATTCGCCGAGAAAAATTGTTAATTTGTCAAAACTGTCTCAACGAGAGATGTTAGAATTCAGGAAACATTATTTAGGATATGTTTTCCAATTTTATAGCTTGATTCCGACCCTCACGGCACGGGAAAATGTTGAATTGGTGCTGGAATTGGTAGGAATTAGTGGAAAGGCTGCACGAGTACAAGCGGAACGCTATCTCAGGTTGGTGGGATTAACAGAAGGAATGAATCATTATCCTTCGCAGTTGTCTGGTGGAGAGCAACAACGCGTAGCAATAGCGAGAGCTCTTGCAAAAAATCCACTTCTCCTATTATTAGATGAGCCGACTGGACAATTAGACGAAAGTAAAAGTATTGAGATCGGAGAATTATTGGTATCATTGAAAAAACGTCTTGGTGCAACCATGGTCATCGTGACCCATGATCCTCAACTTAAAGAATTTGGAGATCGAATCATTCATTTCGATTCTGGAAAAATCATTGAACAAGAGATACTTTGATCTGAAATGTCCTGATTGCTTGAGGATAATTTTCATTGAAGTGAGAAGATATTGGTATCACGTGTGGAATGTCCTCAAAAAAAAGATTGTTTGTCTCGTATGAGATGGTCTTACCTAACGGCAACTTATTAACTTATTGTTCACAAAACGACTACTCTCATTGTAAGGGAGTTGTTTCTCTATGACGGTTCCGTCATTTTTGACCATCATTCTAAAATCAAGCTTACATCTTTCTTCATGGTGCAAGATCGGTAAGTGGTATTATCTTGGTTTTTATCAACACTTACCAGTGTTTCTGTCTAATCACGCGTGATTTCATCAAACATTCCCATTCCACATTTTATTGCGATTCTCATTCTCATGTCGATTACTTTCCTAACCCATGGTTTCTATCTTTCCAGTTTTGTTGATTTTAGAAAATAGGGGATTTAACTCATGTTTTCTCTCACAGAACCTAACAATTTTCAATTCAGCGAATGATCATCTTTAAAAACGACTAGACGTGATTTTATTCCAGAAAAAAATCGGTGCGATTTGAGATGAACGTCTTACGTAATAATTGGGCAGTGCTCTTTCATCACCAAGAGGTAATCTGGAAATATGGAGATACCTTGAATGACGAGCAGTTAGGCTACCTTTCTGGGGCCATTCAAGCATTAAGGACATTTGGCCAGCATTGGACTGGTGCTGATATCACTTCCATTGGTATTCGAGATCCGAATAATCCTCAAGTTGGTACTACTGCTATCTTGATCATTCGAGCTGGAGAAGCTTATACTTTTGTGATTTCGGATCCTACTGTTACGGCACGACTCTTGGCCAAAGAAGAATTAACTGTTGACTTGGATGCTATTCTTCGCGGCGTGCTGGTGGCTAATGCCTTGTTGCTCTATTCAAAATTTCGTTCAACAGAACTTTTGGCGAGGCATCATGATTTCATTGAACAATTATTTCGTCAAGCAATTGCATCAACAGGCGTGTCACCAGACCAAATGGTAAAAGAAGACCAGTTAGATCTGTCATTGTTGAATCTTGCACAGCTCATCATCTTTCATAATAACCTAAGATTATTTCTCGAAAAAAGTCATTTCTTGTTGTTATTTGGTGAATCTTGGTTTATTCTTGCAGATAAGCGTGGGGTTCCCATTCCACTTTATTTAGGATTAGATCGTCATGAGGCCGTGACCTTGACTGCTTTCTTGTGCACGCTGTATCATTTTTGTCAAACCATCTTTTCTCAAGCACCGATTTTCTTCGTGTTTGGAATTGAAAACTTGACTTATCTTTACTTCGGCACCACTCAAAGTGATTACTTGTTCTTCATTCGCCAACCTCATCACTTGTTTGCCAACCCAGAATTTTACATGGCCTTAGAAAAAGAATTGGATTGGCACATGCGTCAGATTCTTGATCCACCTTTAAGACGTTTTCTAGCTGAGATACTGGCACAGCAAATCTTGCAAGATGTAAGCGAAAGTGATGAATCACTAAGAGAGATTTATGATCGTTTTCAACGGCAGTTAACTAGAATACACACGCGCATGTCTGAAGTGCTGGAAGTGCAACCAATTACACTGGATCACCTTCTTTTGAATGGCATCCTTAAGACCCCCCTCATGGAATACATCCAGTCTACCTATCGTGTTTATGGTGAAGGACGACAACAGCTAGAATTTCACTTGTTAGTTGTTGGAGAAGGGAAAGATCATCTTGATCACTTGTTTGGCATCATTTCTGAGCAAATTCATCCTCAACTGCCAAGCCACGCGGATGGAGTCATTACCAAGGGACTCGAAATTCAACTAGAATTGGAAAACTTATATCTTCCCGCGAAAGTTCACTTGTGGTATACTCCACTTCATTATAACGATGTGGCCTTTCCTAGTGCCTGCTTGGGGAAAGAAGGATTGCTTGTCATCTTCGATTGTGAAGATGCAACTACCTTGCTGCAAGTGCCGAATTGGGTGGAAAGTAGCTGGAATTTTAGTGATCGTCCTGTTTTGCCCACGTTATTGCTGGGAATCAATCCAGATGCTCTTGATATGACTAGCACCGTATCGGAATCATCCTTGTCCATGGCTCTCACAAAACATCAATTAACAACTCTCGTACAACACTTGAAATCTGGCCTATTATATCCGGATCTCATTCATTATCGTTTTCTAGAGCCTAGGAACCCTCATTCTCTTATTGAAGCGATAGAGGTTTCGGTCGTGCAAATATTACTTCATAAGGCAAGTTTGATGCCTCGAGTTGCCGAGATACAGCCCGTATTATCTTTATGAGAGAAACTTGAAAGTTTTGTTTTCTTTAGTTCATTCATTATCTTGTCGATGACATCCCGTCCAGCTATGACGATGGTTATGTTTCACGTATGGCAGATTTGTCAGTTCTAAAATCTGTGTTTCACGAAGTATCTATGATCGTGGTGTCCTTGGTTATGATCTATCATGAATTGATCTGATACGCAAGAAACACGAATGGTGGTTATGGTAACTGGAGAAATGCGTCCTTGGTTATGATCTATCATGAATTGATCTG
>JAJRXH010000016.1 GCA_024276395.1 archaeon | reverse complement strand
GGAAACTTTCATTGCAAGATTATCAAAAGGAACAATGGATTGTGCATACGGACTGAGTAAGATTAAAGAGATCGCTTCAACAGGTGCCATTGAAAGCTTGTTGATTACGGACCGTTTTCTTCATCACATAGTTGATGCAAGAACCGTGGATGATCCAGCAAGTTTAATGGGAAGAGAAACTTTTCTACAACAACAAGAAGAAAATGCGGAAATATTGAGCGAAGACGAAAGAGAAAGGCGTGATATCATTGAAATCATTCGTAATGTTGAGTTAAATCGAGGAACGGTCCATGTTATTAGTTCATCAAGCGATCCTGGGAAGCAAGTAGAAACTTTTGGTGGAATCGTGGCATTATTACGATACCCCGTGACTTGGTGATGAACTATCTTGAAAGAAATAGAAATAAAAATCCCTTTATCTTCTTCTCAAGTAAAAGATGTAAAAAATCGTCTCAAGAGGGAAGGATATCAACTAGTTCGATATGTAAAGGAAGTTGATATATACTTCAATGCTCCACATCGAGATTTTACCCGCACAGACGAGGCTTTGAGGGTAAGAAGGACTTTCACGATATCATCTCAATCTGAAACACTGTCGTCCCAGGAAGTGACATATAAAGGGCCGAAATATAGAACTACAATGAAAATAAGGGATGAGATTACCGTAAAAATCGATGATAGTTACAAGTTTTCTAATCTGCTCAAATCTCTTGGTTTTATCGAGGTGTTTATCGTCGTGAAGAAACGAAAGTATTATAGGTATGGTGATTTCTTGGTTAGCCTGGATCACGTTGAGAACCTTGGTTATTTTATGGAAGTGGAGATTCAAGTTGAAAATTCCGAACAATTAGAATCGTCTCGCCGACAGGTGCTGGATATTGCTAAATCACTACTGCAATGTTCCGTTATTAATGATGAACGGCGTTCTTATCTAGAATTGTTACTTGAAAAACATTAAATATGAAGGATCATGACCAATAAAAAAGAAATACTGCTGAAAATAGGGAGAAAAGAAGGATATGATGAACAAGTTATATTAAGATGGGTAAAAATTTATGGATTGAAAAAAACAAAGGTGTTTATTGATAGTTTTCGGAATCCCATTAGACGTAGTATCTTTGTCAACAAGAAGAAATGTTCTCGTTTAAGAATCATCGATTCATTGAAACAAAAAGGTTTTTTCTTGAGGACCTCGGTATTTCATCGAGACTGCTTGATCATCATTCGTCAACCTTTTTCTCCTTCGAGCACACCCGAATATCTGTCAGGTTGCTTTTTATTGTTGTCAGAGACCTCGGTACTTCCGCCATTATTGCTTCAGAGAATCTGCTCTAGCTCGAGTAATACATTGGTCGATATGGCTGCCGCACCTGGAATAAAGACAATATTGTTGAGTTTTTTCTTTCCTCAATCGTCGATCATTGCCATTGAAAGAAATCCTGAACGAATGATTAAACTTCGTTCTAACATTACTCGCTTAGATGTTAGAAATGTTGTCTGTGTACTTGGTGATTCAAGGCAACTTGGGAAGTATGGAGGAATTGTGGATTGTGTTCTGCTAGATGCACCTTGTACGGGGTCAGGAATTGTTCATAAAGATCCAACTCGAAAGCATTCAAGAAATGTTCAGGATATATTAAAGCTCGCATCAGTTCAGAAACAACTAGTGAAAGCAGGCGTTAACATCCTCAAGCGTGATGGATTATTAATTTATTCAACTTGTAGTCTAGAGCCGGAAGAGAATGAACAAGTGATGGTATGGGCTCTTGAACACTTACCCATTGAGATTGTTAATTTAAGAGATTTTATGAATGATTCGTTGTTTAGTGAGATATCCGCACCTATAATTAAGGTAGTTCCCCAACAATATCAATCATCTCTCAAGAACTGTATCCGCATCGATCCAACCTCGTCTCGAGATGGTTTTTTCATTGCAGCTCTGAGGAAAAAATGAAAAAATGAAACAATTTTGACATCGTAGTCGTGGAGAAAATGTTAGATGAAATAATGAATGCCAATTTCTTGGAAATGAAAATTCTACGTGATTTTTGGCTTAAACTTCATCAAACAGATGATCATTTAGTGAATAAATTATTAAAAGAACATTATCTTCTTAGAATCGATCGTCAACTGTTTTTCTTGAAGAAAAACGTTTATGAGAAACTGTCATTCCGTGAAAGTAAAATATTTGGTCAATGTCAAGATTTTCGAATTGTTCATGCGGGAACATTCATTGGTTTTCTCACCGATGATACTTTGTTTTCCCCGTCATTAGGTTTTCTTCATTTTATTGATCCGATTAGATGTCGAAAAATATTGATCCCAAGATCGTTAGTTGGTGTCTTTACAAAAGGAAGAACATTGAAAGTAACGCCATCATTAAAATTTAGAAATTGTGAAAATGATCTGAAGAAAAGTTTAGATAGATATATTTTTGTTGTTAAATGGAAAGATTTTGTTTTAGGACTAGGAAATGTTTTTGTTAATGAGCAAGGTCATCTTTCTCTCTGTCCCATTTTGCATGTTGGTCAATATTTGAGCTCAGAAGATGTGTATTTTTCTCAATAGTAGAAAAATGTTTTTATATTATCATATCACTAGCATTTTTGAAAAAAGAGATTAGTTTGATCTCGCTGGCAAAAATGGGCGAGATCAATCGTGATGAAAGAAAGGATGGTGACATCCTGCACGCTATGATAGGTATATGTACAAGAGATGCTACTGTCTATGGATATGTAAGTTCGGTTCTGAGGAGAGAGGGAATTCCTTATCAAGTAATGGGATCATCATGGGAAGTGTTAGATGATTTTGATCTCATCATCACATCTTGCGAAGAAGAAGTCCTTTTAAGGATACAATTTGATCCTAATGAGGCCACTCGGGGTAGAAATGGAGGTCGTGGTAGAAATGGAGGATTTTTGCCACCAATATTGGGAATCGCCCTGGAATCACCGTTGAATGATGGAATATTGCGGACATTACCATTGAGTAATCTAAGAAAACTTGAATCAACATTTCATCATTCGAGATTAATCATCGCTTTAGACCCAGGAGAACATGTTGGTATCGTTGTTCTAAGTGATAGTTCTTTTTTGATGGCAGAAACTTTATCTTTTGACATTAAAAAGATCACGAGCTATGTGAAGGCTCTCATTGAACGTTTTCCCTCAAGTCATATGGTGATAAAAATTGGAAACGGTGAAGAAGTATATGCATATCCTTTAATCAATGCACTTTGCACAGTTTTTCAAGTAGGCATTGAAGCTGGATTATTAGAGATTCGAATGGTGAATGAGAGGAATACCTCAACAAAGAAAAAATTTTCACGGAAGACGATTCTTTCCATTCATGAGTATTCGGCATTACTAATAGCTGGAAGAAATGGACGACTCGTGACATCTCCCGTTCACATTTTAATTACTAACGGAAGAGTGAAAGATTTGAAGAGGAAATCACGGCGATTGTCAAATGGCACCATAACCATTTCAACAGAATTAGCAGAAGAAGTAATTAAAGGAGAAATTACACTTAAAGATGCAATAAATCGTCAAAAAAGTAAGTGAATGATTCCTGTGGGATGATCATTGGGACGAGAGAAAATTATATATAATCTTGATCCAATATGGGTTTCTTTTGATGAAGAATGGAATCAACTCATCAACGAACTACGTGGTCGTGCCTTGGAAGTATTAACATTTCTTCATAAAGCCGGAATCAACAGTGTTGGTGTTTTTGGTTCAGTTGCACGAGGAGATGTGACAAGGAGAAGTGATGTTGACATACACGTGTTACATCCACTTCCCTCTTATCAGATTGAGGTCCCCTTGTTAGAAAGATTTTCGTTCATCAAGAAAGAGATAGTTCAGGCAACTCCTAATCATATTCCTAAAGGAATTTGGTATCTGGACATTGGGGTCTCAGTTAGCATTCCCTTGATACCGCCTAACCGGCGGGAATATGAGTTTTATAAGATGGCTGGATTTGCGACTTATAAAGATATCAAGGAAGGACGCTTCTTTTTGGGAATTGATAAGCAATTAACTCTCATTGAGCCCGAACCGCTAGTAAAACCCAGTGGATACTGGAAATCATCTGTTTTCCTCTCTCTTCATCTAGTTTCTAAGAAATTGGGCGTTACTGTTCAGATATTGGAAGAGAGGTGTCGTGTCCTACAATATCGTGATAAAAAAGGGAGAACGGGTGTTTTTTTGAGAGAAATCATTGATCCACGGCAAAATTTTGAACAATATTTCTCTTTCTTGATGAAAAGAAAGCCTGTTTTGAGACGCCTCCTAGAGAAAAGGCTTTAAAATATTGAAAGAAAAGGTAGTCTGGAAGGGATTCGTTCGGGCCGGTGGTCTAGTGGCTATGACGTCGCCCTGACACGGCGAAGGTCGCAGGTTCGACTCCTGCCCGGCCCACCAACTTTTTCTCTATTTTGCACGTCTTAATTTTTGTTATCTGGAAAGTTTTGCTTGTTGTAACCGTGAGATTAGAAGAGCCACATTAAACTCTAAGTTCTTGCTGGAAGCATTCATTCTATTCACGATTGTCTTGATTGCTTGGAAAAGCTGTTTTCGTTCTGATTTGGGTAGAGATAATTGATGATAGGGAAGCCATAATAAGTCTTCGAACATGAGTTGGGGTGATTGGATCCACTTGGCGCGAATTTCTCGTAATTGCAATATGTTTAGTAAGGGGTCTTCTTGGATTATTTCTGGGAACTTACACGTGAATTTCTCCGTGATTCTCCAGTGAATTTCTTCTAGGGTAATCAGGCTCACATCACTATATTTGTTTCTGGAAACGATGTCTTCCATTTGCTCTCGTAACAAGCTAAGGATGAGTTCTTTGAGTCTTAGTGAATGTGGCATCGTTAACGTGTTTGATATGTGGAATCGTCTGGTCATCCATAATAAAACGTTCCACCAGTCAATCGTGGGATGTTTTGAAAAGAAAGTTTCCGAGTGTTTTATCCAATGAATGAGGTGAGTTGTTGTCCTTGTTGCGAGTTTTTCTACATTATCGAGAGAACTCTTGCAATCCTCTGGAAAGAAACTAAGAAAAGTGTTAATCACACTTAGACCAAGCACGGTGGGCTTAATCATTAATTCATATTGAAATGCAAAATGAGATTTTTCATTTATGGATTTGTCGAACTTCCAGAAATCACTTTCATCGTCATAGAATTTCATTATTTCATTGATTTTATCTAGGTTTCGTGGTATTAATTTTGGAAAAAGAATGAGCAACGAGCACGAAGTATCAAATTGGTGGACTAGGTTGGATAATTGAACTGGACTAAAGTTGATGTCTTCGTTTTTTCGTGGTTTTTGTAGCTTTATTTTCCTTAAGTAGTGATTTAACACCTCGAAACCATTAGATTTACTTAGCACTCTGCTCCACCGTGATGTTCTGGATTATTTTGCAAGGACTGTTCATTGTTCCATATTTGGTATCTTGAATATAAAGCTTTTTAGACAGCAATACCATTGTGTCTAATGGGCTTTTCAATCTAGATTTTGCTATGACTTCAAGAGGGAAAAATCTATTGAGAATGAACAGACTTTTGACATTAATCTTTCTGATGATGATGATTCTGGTAATGGGAGTCATTGCTGGTTCTTCTCGTTCTTTTGATGAAATTATTTATCTTGCAGCACCAGAGGAAGGAGCTGCTCCAGTGATTAGTGGCGATGGGCTTTGGAGTCCAGAGGATCGAGCTAGGGCACCACGAGGTCAAACTCTCGAGGAAATGAAATTGTCATCATATTCCATGACTCGTAGATATTTTCTTCCTTCTAGTGATGATTTTATTATTTTAGATCCAACTTTAACAATCGTGTCACTTTATGACCCAATCGGGGAGATCCCAACTATCTCTAAAGGATGGACAGCACTTATCATTAATCCTAATCCATCTTTTTTACCCCCCAAGTTGACGGCAAGCGGCAAGTTTGTGCCTCATGACTCATTGTATTGGCCAGAAATACTCAGACTTGTGGCTGATGATGACTCCGTTTTTTGGTTCAATGTTTCATGGACCGAGAATCTTTCTTCATCCTCGACAGTGATAGTTTATCCAACAATAGGTGAATTATTTCCATATTGGCGACCTCGCTTTTTTACTTATCTTTATGTTATTGAAGTGCTCTACCTTAAAGACGAACGAGGTAACGGTAGTGAAGTAATTGTTGCTTCTCTTTATATGTATCAGTTAATTTTTGAAGAATCGCCATTAATTGATGACTTTTGGCTTTATTCAAGAAAATATGATAAAAATTGGTGGATTGGATTTTACGTTCTAGTCAATTCTGTAATCCTCATCATCATTGGATTTTTAGTTTTCCGTTATAAAAGAGATCTTCAAAAATTAAGACAACGTTAAATAGCATGATGAGGAAGTTTTTAGAAAGTAAGAAAACCTTAGATAATTTGTATTTTTATCTTCTTTTTACTGGACAAAAGAATAGTTAATGCATTATTTGGCATTTTAATAACTTTTAATCTTTCAGTGATGTCTCCGTCTGGTTTAAAATGATGAACTGGACTTTTCAATTAAAGAAGGGTGTCAAGATTTTTAAAATTGAGTGATTTTTGCATCAAAAAATAAGATAATCGAGGATGGAAAGGGGAAAGATTCTTTCTTTATGATAGTGTGAAGAAGGATATGGTGAATTAAGAGAATGCACTTAGTAGGCAATAATGAGCCATCGCGTATCATCTAGAAAACTCCAGCATACTTTCATCCTTCTTAAGGGTTCTTAACATATCGCTCCTATAGAGAATGGGCTATCATCTTCACTACTAGATAGGAAGATTTTGATACGAGAGATGTTTAGGAGGATTAGAATCTATGAGTAAAACCTTGGTAGCAGACCATGGATCCAAAGAAAGTGATGGTGGTAATTTAGATTCTGTGCATCATTACGAGACTATCATCAAATTCTTATTTGGAAAACCTGGAAAGATGGCAAAACGCGTACCACAGTCGTATTTGGAGGCCTATAAACGCTTATATCTGACATTATCTAAGGAATTGGGGAATGGGTTGCCACTTCATTCTCAATATCTTGGTCAGAATGATTTAGCACGAACCATATATGAACGAAAATATTATTTAAAAGATCCACGGGGCTATCTGCTCGAAAAAAGACCAGAAGATGTTTTTTTAAGATTGGCAGCCTTCATAGCTGCTGTGGAACCCAACGAACAATTGCAGCTGCATTGGGCAAGAGAATTCTATCGAATTATGTATGAAGGCTATTTCATGCCAGGGGGAAGAGTTATTGCTGGAGCCGGTGATCTCTTCCGTCTAAAGACCTTAGCAAATTGTTTTGTTTCTACAATTCCGGATGATTCAATTGAAGGAATCTATCAAGCAGCAATGGAGGCTGCACGAACATATTCTTATGGTGGTGGAATTGGTATTGACATTAGCGTACTGAGACCAAAAGATACGCCGGTGCACAATGCAGCTGATCGTTCTACTGGTGCTGTCAGTTTTATGGAACTTTATAGTCTGACCACTGGGCTTATTGGACAAGCTGGGCGTCGGGGAGCATTGATGCTTATGCTTGATGTCAAGCATCCAGATGTCTTCGAGTTCATTCGTGTCAAGCAGATTCCTAATTGGATAACTAAGCAAATTGTGCAACAGTGCCAATGGACTGGACAATTTAGCGATTCTCAACTTAAAATCATTGAAAAAACAGTACGGGAGAATGCTCAAGTTCGCTTTGCTAATATTAGCTTGAAAATTACTGATGAATTTATGATGGCAGTAGATGAAGCAAAAACGAATCCCAATTCTTGGTTATTATATGAGACGACACTCTCTCCAAGAAATGAAGCGTATCAAGATCCTCAAGGTTCACTTCATTATTCGAGAGGGATTCCAAGTAAGGACATTCAAGCACAACGATTGGTTAAAGTATTTGATACCTTCGAAGAACTTCAAGATTATGTAAAAAAACATTTTGGAATAGAATTAGACGAGTCAGAAGTTAGCGATCCACGTAATCGTGATGTACATGGAGATTATTACTTGTCTTTTGCTGCTAAAGAAGGTATTGTG
>JAJRXH010000194.1 GCA_024276395.1 archaeon | reverse complement strand
CCATTCTTGGACTTAATATCGATGAATCTAATCAGATCTAAAATAAATGAATGAATAAAGAGAGAAATGAACCTTGACCGTCGGTAATACCATGAAAACTCATGTTTTATAATCCCAGCGCGAGAAGCGATCTCGATCCCGGCGATGACTCGATGGCGATGTCTAAAAGCCGTGAAACACGGGTGTAATGACGGACTTGACAAAAAAAGAAAATAAAAAGAAGAAATGTGAAAGGCCATAAAAACTTCAATCTTGGAAGGAATCTTTGGTTAATTAGATGACGAGATTTTTCTAAGGCTCTCTTTTACCTGTTCTAAATCTACATGGAAATCTACAAGCTTATTAGAAAGAAATTCTTGATATCCAGACAAATCTAATAGACCATGGCCAGATAAATTGAACAATATCACGGGTCCATCAATGTCATGCGATCCACTATTTTTGATGAAGTGTCTTGCATGCTCGATGACGGAGGCAATTGCATGTGCTGATTCGGGTGCTGGAATGATTCCCTCTGTTTGGCTAAATAATTTCGCCGCCTTAAAAATCCTTACTTGTGGATATGCCTCGGCTTCAATGAGGCTGTGTTTCAGGAGATGGCTGACTGTAGGCGCAGCTCCATGATACCTAAGACCTCCAGCATGAATGGGAGGCGGTACAAAATCATGACCCACGGTGTACATCCTAATTAGAGGCGTTAGGCGTCCAGTATCCCCAAAATCATATCTAAAATCACCTTTAGTCAATTTTGGAGCAGCGGTTGACTCTGCGGCAATGACTCTAAGGCCGTCACGCTTTCCAACAAGTTTTTCTCTCACAAACGGAAAGGATAATCCAGCAAAATTCGAACCGCCACCAAAGCAACCAATCACGTAATCGGGTTCTTCATCGATCAACTCAAGCTGCTTTTTGTTTCCAAGCCAATTACGGTCTGATGGAGTAACACGTGATTCAATACCGATCCTAGCGAATATTTGGCGTTTTTAGAAGTCATTACTCGTTCAATTGCTTCTGAGATGGCAATATCTAACGAGCCAGGATGGCCTGGGTTTTCTTGCAAGATTTTTTTGCCAATATCAGTGATGTTACTAGGACTGGTATGAATGTCCGCTCCGTACAATTGAATCAGCGTGCGTCGTAGAGGTTTTTGCTCATAAGAAACCCTTACCATGGATACTTCAATATTAAGATCGAAAAATAATGCCGAATTTTAAAGAAAGGGCAAGTTGTTCCCGTAACAGTGTAACAAAAAAGATCGAAGAGCTTGATGAAAAACTGCTTTCCTTGTAATCGTTGAATGATTAGCAGCAATTCAAGTGCTTGATGTCCGTGAAATGGCCCCAAGCTAAATATTAGATGATTTGGATGGATAAAAATGCGCAAAAACAAGATTAGCGGTGAAGAAATTGCTTGATTCTTTTTGTTTTTGAATCTAACCGAGATTTGAGTTTGTTGCACGCAAAGAAGAGATTCAACTACCTCGAGTGTTCGTGGTACCTCATCAAGTAAAAATCTCAGTATGAAGTATTCATCCTGTCCCGTGACATTCCATCCGACCTCGTTGCCTGAGGGAGCTGCCCAGACAGGGTATTCTTCAGCTCTTCCTGTTTAAATGCGTTGTGGTGCAGGCTACATTTTCAAGTAACGCCGACGGAATTTTGTAATTTTATGTGTTTAGCTGTAAAAAGATGCAATTGAGCCAAAAGATTTAAAAGATCGAGACGATGAGGTTCATGGTCTACTCTTCCTTTCAGAAGACCAAATTATTTCGTGCAATGTTTTTTGACGACTTTTATTTTTTCGTGATGAAGAAAACAAGAAATAAAATATGATTTAAGAAGATTTTCAAGCGCCGCATCACGACAAAAGGGGATTTAACGTGAATTGGAGAAACTTTACCGACCATCGATCAAAAACTATCTTGTTGGGATTTGCTTTATGTCTGGTTATGCTAGGAAGCATGGCCTTAGTGCTTACTTCTTTTGATTCAAAAGGAATTCAGAGTCCTAATCAAGCATCACTTGCTTTTGATAAAAATACCATGATGAACACCTTAACTGATACTGGAGTCCGAGCTCACTTTAATGGTGACGGAACAAATAATTTGAATTACGCTGGATTAGAACCTGGCGACATCATTCTCCTGGGGACAGATGGAACCTTTTTTGACTACTTGATTCCTGGAGAATTCAGCCACACGGAAATTTTTGCTGGATTCGTGAAACAGGGAGAAAAAATATGGGATAGAGATCATCATCAATGGATGGCTCCCGGGACACCATACGTGATTCACTCCACGAAGAGTAGTAACGCTGGTAACGGAATTGGTTACTCCACCTGGGCAACTGGAGT
>JAJRXH010000193.1 GCA_024276395.1 archaeon | reverse complement strand
CGAGGTCTCGTGGGATTACCCTGGTCACGGGTGTTTTCTCTTTTTTAGTTAAAAAACATAAAGAAAAATTTATATATTCTCACAGCATCATTTTTAAGTAGAAGGGAGTGTTGTAGATCTTTTAGTTCTTTCCCACACCTCCAATGAGGAGGTAGAAGCAATGGTAGGGGAGTTAATAAGAATTAGTTTTAGTGATGCATTAATCGTGGTAGATGTACAAAATGACTTCATTCCAGGCGGTTCCTTACCAGTACCTGAGGGAGATATCATCATACCGGGAGTCAATGCTTTGATGGAGAAATTTAATGACCGTGGTGGACGCGTGATTCTCACTCAAGATTGGCATCCACCAGGCCATGCCTCATTCGCTAGTGCGCATCCGGGAAAAAAACCATTTGATCCCATTGAAGGGGTAGAGGGAATTGGTCCCGTTTTATGGCCTGATCATTGTGTTCAAGGGTCAAAAGGTGCTGAATTTCATCCTAACCTAGATGCAAGTAAGGCACATGCCATCATTCGGAAAGGGTATCTCAAGAACGTTGATGGATATTCGGGATTCGTGAATAATGATAAGAAGACCAAGACTGGATTGGAAGGTTTTCTCAAGGAGAATGGAATCAAGCGCATTTTTGTATGTGGCTTGGCACTTGATTACTGCGTGTATTGGACAGCAACCGATGGAAAAAAGAATGGTTTTGAGGTATTTGTCGTGCAAGACCTTACCAGGGGTATTGCATCTGATTCGATAGAAAAAGCCATGAAGGATATGGAGAGTAATGGAATTCATCTCATCACTTCCAATCAAATAACGTGAAAATGGGTGGTTTAACATGTTCCCACGTTGATTAGTTATTGTTGTTTTTTCTTTACTTTACTCGCTTTCATTTTCAATCTTGTAGTTTTTTGTGGATGGATGCGTATGTGCTAATTGTCTGACATTTTGTTTTGATTAATTCTTTCACTTTTGATTGGACCGTAATTGATTAGAATCTAATTAGTTCCTTGATGGAGAAAACGAGGGGATTCAAATGCCATTGGTTGATTATACTAAGAATAGAGCTTTATTTACAGACTTTTATCAATTGACTATGATTGCTGGATATTTTCTCAATGAAATGCATGAAACAGAGGCTGTTTTTGACTATTTCATTCGCCGGAATCCTTTTGGGGGGGGATATACTGTTGCTGCTGGAATAGACGATGTGATTGACTACATTACCCATCTTCAATTTACGGATGAAGAAATTGAATATCTGAACTCGTTGAATTTGTTTCCAGAAGAGTTTCTCGAATGGTTACGGCACTTTAAATTTGAAGGCACAATACTAGGCGTGCTTAATGGAACCATTGTTTTTCCACATGAACCCATCTTGACGGTGCGTGCCCCTTTGGCTCAGGCACAATTGATTGAGACAGCCTTACTTAACATTGCTAATTTTCAGTCGTTAATTGCTACCAAGGCAGCACGCGTGTGCTATGCGGCGCATCCAGGAAAGGTATTGGAATTTGGACTTAGGCGAGCTCAAGGGGACGGGGGACTTCTTGCATCAAAGGCTGCTATCATTGGTGGGTGCATCGGCACTTCCAATGTTCGTGCTGGAATGGATTATGGGCTTATGGTATCTGGAACTCAAGCACATTCTTGGATTCAGAGTTTTCCTTCAGAGTTGGAGGCATTTCAAGCATTTGCTGAAATATATAAGGACCAGACAATCTTG